>NZ_JANDMF010000002.1:0-259381 GCF_031626875.1 Clostridium sp. SHJSY1 | reverse complement strand
TGTTATGCAAAATTATATTAATAAAATTATATCAGCATACTATTAGAATTCTATTGACAACTACTAGCTGGACTGAAGAATATGCTGAAAAATGCGAGATTACAAGGAATTACACCTTTTATCTAATAAATTTTGTTATAAAAATAGGAGAACTTATAGCAATTCTATTATTATCTTGATAAATTTTAACTAAGTACCAACTCTCACCTGGTTGTCTTTCATGTTCATATAAATATTTTATAGAATTTAAGTTAATGCTATCTATCTTTTTTATTATAATGCCTTTATTAGTTATTATATCTATTTGATTAATCTTTACTTTAAAATCTTCAGCATAAATCATAAATTTTAGTTTTTGAATATTCTGTTCAATTATATCTCCCATTAAAATATCATTTATTGTAAAGTACATTTTTAGAGTTCTAGATTCAGTTGAGTATGTTTGTCTCTTTCTGAAGGCATTTATTATTTTTTCATTAGTCAAATCACTAGTAAGTATTGCAGTTAGATTTTCGCTATCTCCAAAGTTCATTCTATGATTATCTTGGCCATTAATTGCTCCAAGTTTCCAACCTTTATCAAGAAGGGCGTAATAATATTTTTCATATCGTGTATATTTATTTGGAAAAGACCCATTACCAACTTCTATGGATGTAATTATCTTATTAAATATTTCATTATAGTTAAGAGATAGTATATTTTTGTGAGGATGATTTATTGTAATAATTGCATCAGGATTATTAATCATCCATAATGCTAAAACGTTTAAGTCTTTTACTACTCCTGTAAAAAATGTATTAGAATTTATTATATTAAAATCACCATAGAGTGATGTTCGTGTTTCAAATCCTATTAAAGGTATAAAATTATCAGATTTTTTGGAAAATTTATCCTGTGCATAATTGCTAGCAAACCATCTTGAGACTTGTTTACTATTAATATACACTTCTTTATTAAGATAGGAATTATGATCTGTAATGGTAAGAAAGTTTAATCCATTATTCATTCCATATTTATAAGCTTCTAATGGAGTGCCTTTGCCTGTAGAAAAAGCAGTATGTGCATGATTGATTCCATAATAGTATCTTAAAGATTTTTTTTTATTTTTGCCCAAGCTTATTACCTCAAATTAATTATTTACTATATTTATAGTGCTTATATACTTTAAATAATGACAATAATAAATAGTAATGATAAAATAAGTTGAATGAGAAGTAGGATTAAAAAGGCAGGAGATTAAAAATGATATTTATTGGTGAATATAATGAATTAAAAGTTGATAGAAAAGTTGAGTTTGGTTTTTACTTAACTGATGGTGAAGGGAATGATATATTGCTTCCTAATGCTTCACTTAATGGAAGAGAAATTAATGTTCAAGATGAAATTGAAGTTTTTGTGTATAGAGACTCAAAAGATAGACCTATAGCTACATTGAAAAAACCTTTGATTACAGTAGGGCAAGTAGCCTATCTTGAAGTAGTTGCTCAAAGTTCATTTGGTGCTTTTGCTAATATTGGCCTTGATAGAGATATTTTTATACCTATTAAGGAACAAAAATTTAAGTGCCTTATAGGGAAAAGCTATTTACTATATGCATATGTTGATAAAACAGGAAGACTTGCAGCTACTACATATATAGAAAATTATTTGCAAGTTGGTGAAGGGTATGCTATAGGGCAAGAAGTAGAAGTTATAACATATGGAAAAGGCGGAGAAAAAACTATAAGAGTTGCTATCAATGGAAAGTATCAAGGAATTATTTTAGGTAACGAACATTTTAGTGATATTTATCCAGGAGATAAGTTTAAAGCAAGAGTTAAAAAAATATATGAAGATGGTATTGTAGGTGTTACAACAAGAAAGAAAAGACTTGATGAAAGAGATGAATTAAAGGAAAGGATTCTTGAATATTTAAATAGCCATGATGGGGTTATGTCATATAATGACAAAACATCTCCAGAGGTTATTAAAGAAGTCTTTGGTACTTCTAAAAACTACTTTAAAATGACTCTTGGTGGTCTTATGAAAGAAGGAAAAATCGAACAATCTTCAGAAGGAACAAAGTTAAAAAAATAATAAACTATAAGAAGGCTGTCTAAAGTATTTTTAGATAGCCAATTTTTCAGAAAAAATTTAATTGAAAATCTATATCAACTATTGACTAAATATTATTTAGGTTGTATAGTATTCCTATATAGAAATACTCATTCAAGGAGTGCAGGAAATGGATATTGTAGATAGATTAATGAGTTTTGGATTAACCAGGCATGAAGCTAACATTTATTTGTCATTATTTGCAGAAGGGGAGCTTAATGGTTATGAAGTTTCTAAGATAACTGGTATATCTAGATCCAATACTTATAATTCATTAGCTGGGCTAGTTGAAAAGGGGGCTGCTTATATTATAGAGGATGGGGCTATTTTATATACTCCAGTTAGTATAGATGAATTTTGCAATAATAAAATTCGTGTTTTAGAGAAAAATAAGACTGAGCTTATAAAAAATGTTCCAAAAAGAAAAGAAGAAACAAACGGATATATAACAGTAAAAGGTGAAAAACATATTCAAGATAAATTTAGAAATATGTTAGTACAAGCTAAAGAAAGAGTTTATTTAGATATGTGTGCAGAAAGACTTGATGAAGTAAGATCAGAATTAATTGATCTTATAAGTAGAGAAATTAAAATAGTTGCAATTACAGATTCTACATTTACCTTGGATGGGGCTATAATATATCATGATGAGAAAGATAAATCTCAAGTTAGACTTATAGTTGACTCGAAATATGTTTTAACTGGTGAAATTGGGGATGAACTAAATTCAACCTGTTTATATTCAAGTAATAACAATTTAGTTAAAGTATTTAAAGATGCTTTAATTAATGAGATGAAGTTAATTGAAATGATGAAAGGATGAAGATTTAATGAGTAAAAAGCCATTTGTTACAAAAGAGCAATTAGAAGAGATTATAAAAGAATTTCCAACACCATTTCATCTATATGATGAAAAAGGAATTAGAGAAAATGCAAGAAAACTAAATGAAGCTTTTTCATGGAATAAAGGATTTAAAGAATATTTTGCAGTAAAGGCAACACCTAATCCATATATTCTTAAAATTTTAAAAGAAGAAGGCTGTGGAATGGATTGCTCTTCTTTAACTGAACTTATTATGTCTGAAAAGTGTGGATTTGTTGGGGATGATATTATGTTTTCATCAAATAATACTCCAGCTGAAGAATTTCAATATGCACGTAAGTTAAATTCTACTATTAATTTAGATGATATAACTCATATTGACTTTTTAAGAGAAGTTGCTGGAATTCCTAAAACAATTTCATTTAGATATAATCCAGGTGGAAAGTTTGCTCTTGGAACTACTATAATGGATGATCCAGGTGATGCAAAATATGGATTAACAAGAGCACAAATGACAGAAGCATTCTTAAAATTGAAAGAATTAGGGGTTGAAGAATTTGGAATGCATTCGTTTTTAGCAAGTAATACAGTTACAAACGATTATTATCCAGAACTTGCTAAGATTTTATTTAAGGTAGCAGTGGAATTAAAAGAAGAAACAGGTGTGCATATTGGATTTATAAATCTTTCAGGAGGAGTAGGAATTCCATATACACCAGATAAAGAACCTAATGATATTATGGCTATAGGTGAAGGTGTAAGGAAAGCTTATGAAGAGATATTAATACCAGCAGGAATGGGAGATGTGGCTATATATACAGAACTTGGACGTTTCATGCTTGGACCTTATGGACACCTTGTAACAACTGCAGTTCATGAAAAGCATATATATAAAGAATATATTGGGGTAGATGCATGTGCTGTTAACTTAATGAGGCCTGCAATGTATGGAGCATATCATCATATAACTGTAATGGGTAAAGAAAATGAAACTTGTGATCATGTTTATGATGTAGTAGGATCTTTATGTGAAAATAATGATAAATTTGCAGTAGATCGTAGTCTTCCAAAGATAGATAAAGGAGATATACTAGTAATTCATGATACTGGTGCTCATGGATTTGCAATGGGATATAACTATAATGGGAAATTGAAATCTGCTGAAATTTTACTTCAAGAAGATGGCTCTACTAAACAAATAAGAAGAGCAGAAACTATAGAGGATTATTTTGCTACTTTAGATTTTTAAAATTGACAAAAATTACTTGAAGTTGTAATATGAATATTAGAAAATATAATATAAAGGCTAGGGGTGCTGACTTTGAGTTGGCTGAGAGATATTCTGTTAGAATTGACACCCTTTAACCTGATGTGGTTAGTACCACCGTAGGGAAGCAGGGAATACTGTGTATTCATTTATGAAATTTGATTTTAAGACTTGCCTATGGGTAAGTCTTTTTTATATGGAAAAAATTAATAGGAGGTGTGATTTTAATGAAGGTAAATGGAAAAGAATTTGAGTTAAAGGTAGAAAAAACACTAGATAAGTTTTTAGATGAACTTACTATAAATAAAGATAAAGTAGTGATTGAACTTAATGGAGTTATTGTAACCAAAGAAGATTTTGCAAAAATAGTACTTAAAAATAGTAATGTTATGGAAGTAATAAGCTTTGTTGGAGGAGGCTAAATCATGAAGGTTTTAATAAATGAAAAAGAGAGAGAAGTTCAAGAAGTTTCAGCATATAAACTAAGGGATCAATATAAAAAAGGGGCTGATATTGTAATACTAAATGGATTTCCAATAAAAGAAGATAGAAATGTAAAAGATGGGGATAGACTTTCTTTTATTAAAAAAGGTGAAATACCAAATAAAGAAGAACTTGAAGCATTAATGGTTAGTCGACATACACCAAAGGTACATGAAAAATTAAAAAAAGGAAAAGTTGCCATTGCAGGTGCTGGAGGGCTTGGGTCAAATGTGGCTATATCCTTAGCTAGAATTGGAGTTGGACATATAAAGATTATAGACTTTGATGTGGTTGAACCTAGTAATCTAAATAGGCAGCAGTACTATATAAAGCATATAGGGATGAAAAAAGTTGAGGCATTAAAGGATATACTTACAGAGATTAATCCTTTTATAAAAGTAGAAGCTATAGATAAAAAAGTGGAAAAGGATAATATAGAAGATATTTTTAAAGGCTTTGATATAGTTGTAGAAGCTTTTGATAATGCTTCTTATAAAGCAATTATAGTTGGAGAAGTGTTAAAAAACTTTAAAGATACAAAAGTTGTATCAGCATCAGGAATGGCTGGATTTTACTCAAATAATATTATAACAACCAAAAAGATAGGGGACAGGTTATATATTTGTGGGGATAGAGTTCATGAAGCTGGAATTAATGAAGGGCTTATGGCTCCAAGAGTTGCAATTGTAGCAAATCATGAAGCTAATACAGTTCTTAGATTATTATTAAATGAAATAGAAATTTAAAATATTGGGGGATTTAAAATGGATAAATTTATATTAGGAAAACAGGAATTAAGTTCAAGACTATTAGTTGGTACAGGGAAGTATGGTAATAATAAAATACTTCCAGATGTAGTTAGAGAATCTGGTACAAATATAGTTACTATGGCTGTAAGAAGAGTAGATTTAGATAACAAGGAAGAAAACATAATAGAATATATACCTAAGGATATAATTCTACTTCCAAATACTTCAGGGGCTAGAAATGCAGAAGAAGCTATTAGAATAGCAAGGTTAGCTAAAGCTATGGGATGTGGAAATTGGGTAAAAATAGAAGTTATTTCTGATACTAAATATTTAATGCCAGATAATTTAGAGACTCTAAAGGCTACAGAAATATTAGCAAAGGAAGGATTTAATGTTTTACCATATATGACCCCAGACTTAATGATGGGAAAGAGAATGGCAGAAGCAGGTGCTATAGCAGTAATGCCACTTGGGGCACCAATAGGAAGTAATAGAGGAATAAGGACTAAAGAACTAATAGAGATTATGATAGATGAAATAGATGCTCCTATAATAGTTGATGCTGGTATAGGGAGACCTTCAGATGCAACTCTTGCTATGGAGATGGGAGCAGCTGCAGTTTTAATTAATACAGCACTTTCTTCAGCAAAGGATCCAGTGGCTATGGCTAGAGCTTTTAAAAAAGCTGTAGAAGCGGGGCGAGAAGCATACTTAGCTGGTCTTGGAGCTGAAAGTACAAAGGGCAATGCATCATCACCTTTAACAGGATTTTTAGGTTAAAGAGGTGAAAAGAATTGAGTGTATATGAATATATAAAAGAAAATACAAGTTTTGATTTCTATAATGCTTTGGAAAAAGTTACAGATGAAGATGTACTAAGAGCTATAAACAAGAAGAAACTTATGCCAGAAGATTTTTTAGTTTTAATTTCAAAAAGAGCAGAAAACTATTTAGAAGAAATAGCTAGGAAGGCTCATAATTTAACTGAACAGTACTTTGGGAAGACAGTACTATTGTATACTCCAATATATCTTGCAAATTATTGTGTAAATAAGTGTGCCTATTGTGGGTATAATCATGATAATGATATTCATAGGAAGAAGTTAACCTTAGAAGAAATTGAAGAAGAAGCTATTGCAGTAAGTAAAAGAGGCTTTAAGCATATAATTTTCTTAACAGGTGAATCACAAAAAGATACACCTGTAGAATATATAATTGAATCAACAAAAATATTAAAGAAGTATTTTTCATCATTGGCTATAGAAATTTATCCTCTGACAGAAGAAGATTATAAACGAGTTATAAAGGCTGGAGTAGATTCTTTAACTGTGTATCAAGAATGTTATGATGAAAAAATATATGATAAAGTTCATGTAGCTGGACCAAAGAAAAATTACAAATTTAGATTAGATGCTATAGAGAGAGGATGTAAAGCAGGTATACGAAGTGTAAATCTAGCGCCACTTCTAGGCTTAAATGATTGGAGAATAGAAGTTTATAAGATGATGCTTCACGGATTATATTTAAGAAAGAAATATCCAGAGGTTGAGGTAGGTTTTTCAACGCCGAGAATTAGACCATGTGTAGGAGGATATAATGATTTACAGGAAGTAAGTGATAAGGAATTAGTTCAAGCTATCATAGCCATGAGATTAATGTTTCCTAATTGTACTTTAAATATTTCCTCAAGAGAAGGAAGAGGTTTTAGAGAAAAACTTATACCTTTAGGTGTAAATAAGGTTTCAGCTGGAGTTTCAACAGCTATTGGTGGACATACAATGGATATGGAAGAAGCAGGTGAGGTACAATTTGATATAAATGATAATAGAGATGAAAATGAAATGAAGAAAATGATAAGAAGTATTGGATATGAACCTATATTTAAAGATTGGCTTGGTTCATTTTAAATGAATATAATAGGTGTTACAAATAGAAAGTTATGTAAAGATTTTTATAAGAGAATAAATGAAATTTCAAAAGAAGAGTTAAAATATCTTATTTTAAGAGAAAAAGATCTAGAATATAGTGAGTTAAAATCTATATCTCAAAGAGTAAAAGAAATTTTAAAAAATTCAAATATTAATCTTATAATAAATAGTAACTTAAGGATAGCAAAAGAAATTGATGCAGCAGGAGTTCATTTATCCTATAAAGATTTTATTAAAGGTGAAACTAAAGGATATAAAGGCATAGTTGGAGTTTCTGTTCACAATATAGAAGAAGCTATTGAAGCTGAAAAGCAAGGTGCAAGCTATATATTATATGGACATGTATTTGAAACAGATTGCAAAAAAGGAATTCCTCCAAGGGGACTTAAAGAATTAAAAGATATATGTATTATGGTCAATATTCCAGTTTATGCAATTGGGGGAATAAACAAAGATAACTATAAAATCGTGTTAGATATAGGTGTATATGGGATTGCAATAATGTCATCATTAATGAAAAATAATTGTTTGGACAAGTGCTGTATTAAAGGTATAATGTAGATATTAAATTGCATTGGAGGTTAAAAAAATGATTAAACATATAGTACTTTGGAAACTTAGTGAAACGGGGAAAAAAGAAGGTGCCGAAAAAATAATAGAAATATTAAAGGTTAAGTTTGATGCATTGATAGGTGTAGTTGATGGACTAAAAGAAATTGAAGTGGGACTAAACTATAATGGGGAAGAGTATGATTTGGTTTTATATTCTGTATTTGAAACAAAAGAAGCAGAAAAGAATTATCAAACTCATCCAGCTCACCTAGAAGTTAAGAAAATAATTCAAAGATACGTAGAAGGAAGAGCTTGTGTAGATTATTTAATATAATTCTAAAATTATTTAGCCATTAGAAAATTTATTGACATATTATATAGAAAGATGTAATATGTTATAGAAAATATAATATCAATATGGTAGAGGCGCCATTTATAATTATTACTTTATTTTAGTGGGCACATGTTTGAAGATAAAGGAAAGGTATAATGGCCGAAGGATAAAAATCTTTGCAGGGTTCTATCCTGGGTATGCATAAAATATATGTATAACTGTCACGGAAGTGGAGGGCTACAAATTTTAAGAGTTTCTAGAAGTATGACTTTTTAGAATTATTTGCCCATCATTTATTATGATGGGTTTTATTTTTTTAAAAGGACAAGCCCTTACCTAAGTTATGGAGGTAAGAAAGATGAAAATTAAAGGAATTTGGTTACCTATAGTAACCCCATTTAAGGATGACAAGGTTGATTTGAAATCATATGAAAAACTAGTTAAATATTATATTAATGAAGGTATAGATGGTATAATGCCAGTTGCAACTACAGGAGAAGTACCAACTTTATCAGAAGAGGAATATGAGACTGTTCTAGCAAAAACTATGGAGTTAACTGATGGTAAAATTGGAGTGTTTGCAGGACTTGGTGGTTATAACACAAAAGCTTTAATAAGTAAGTTAAAGTTAGTTGAAAAATATAAGGTAGATGGAATTTTATCAGTAAGTCCATACTATAACAGACCAGATCAAAGAGGAATATATGAGCATTTTAATGCTATTTCAGAAAGTACTGATTTAGATATAGTTCTTTATAATATTCCATATAGAACGGGAAGAAATATAGAGAATGAAACTTTATTCAAATTAGCAGAAAAGAAAAACATAATTGGGGTAAAAGATGCTTCAGGAGATTTTAATAAGACAATAGAATTACTTCTTAATAGACCAGAAGATTTTTGTGTTTTATCTGGAGAAGATGCATTCTTTTATAATGCATTATTATTAGGTGGAGATGGTGGAATTATGGCATCTGCTCATCTTAGAACAAAGGACTTTATAAAGGTTTATAATGATATACAAAATAATGATTATAAAGAAGCTTTAAAGACTTGGAGAGAACTTGGAAAAATTGTTCCTATGTTATTTAAGGAACCAAATCCTACACCTATTAAATATATTTTAGAGCAAAAAGGGCTAATAGATTCAGCAGAAGTTAGACTGCCTTTAGTTGAAATAACTGATGAATTAAAAAAAGAATTACAATTTTTAATATAATAATGGGACTTCATCTAAAAAAGATGAAGTCTTTTTTAGATTTTCAATTTTGTATTGCAATTATACTTATAGCTTGCTATAATCCATTGGAAAGAGGGGATAACATATGAAGAAAAAAATATTAAAACAACTTAAAGATGAAATGCAACTTAACTATTTGGGAAAAGAAGGAGCTTTAACAGGTCTTTATAGGGATTATAGTATATCAATGGGAACATTAGATATAAGATCTGATTTATCATATATTTATATACCTGTAAAACCTCCTGAAGATTTTAATCTAGAGACTTTAATTCTATTTTTAAATAATTTAGGTGGAAAATTTAAAGGAGTATCTCTTGCCACTTATGAAAATTGCAAGATAGTTCTAAATTATTCTCCATCATTAAGAAATAAAGGTAAGAAAGAAATTTTTTTAGAAATCATTAATGTAGTAATTAATTTTTGTACGGTAAATGGATTTGTTAGGTGTTGCGAGTTTTGTGGAGAAAGTGATAATATAGCACCAATTCTTATAAATAATATAGTTTCACATTCTTGTGTAAATTGTAAGACAGAAATTAAAAGTGTAATTGCTAATAATAGACAAGCTCAAAGAGAAAAAAGCAGCAATATAGTTGGTGGAATTGTAGGTTCATTTATTGGTGCATTAGTTGGGTCTATTATATGGATTATAATATATCAAATGGGATATATTGCAGCAATTGCAGGATTAGCAATTGCTGTTTGTAGTATAGTGGGTTATGAAAAATTTGGTGGTAAATTAGATATAGTGGGAATAATAATAACTTCTCTAATCACGATAGTTGCAGTATATTTAGCTCAATATTTTTCTTTATCAATAGAAATATATGATGCATATAAGTATGAAGGATTTACATTTATAAGTGCTTTAAAATCAGTACCAATATTTTTGGAGAATCATAATGTTTCAAGTGTATTTTGGGAAGATTTAATAAAAGGATATGCTTTAACAATTGCAGGGTCAGTATCATACATTCATAGAGCATATAAGGAAAAAAACTATATTGTTGATGTTAAAGATGTTAATTTTTAACGTAATTAAAGGCATAGGAATTTATTCTTATGCCTTTTTAAATAAATTATTACTTATAATTAGTTGAATTTGAAGGTTCTTCTTCTCTGTATGGACTTTCTGCATGTCCATTACTACTTATTTTTCTTGAATATTTACTTGATGATGGATCAGAAGTAGTTTTGGTATCTGATTCGTTTTTTCTTTTGTTACTCATTGTAAAATCCTCCTTGCAAAAATTCTATATTTCTATATTAGATTATCCTAATAATAAAAAACTATTAACAATTCAGTTTGAATAGAAAGAAAAGCGTGAAATGTTTTTAATTTGTCATAAAATGGATTATCAAGTAAGGTATTAGGTGTAAAAAAATGTTAAACTTATAGTAGGGTGTGGGGAATTTAAAAAAGGGAGTGATAATTTTGAAGAAGAAGAAAAATGACAAAGGAGGCAGGTCAATCAGTTGGAGATTAGCAGCATTAGTAGCTATTGCTGCAGCAACCTGGAGTTTTGGAAATTCCAATAAAGCTCTAGCTTATACTATTACAGATGATAATTTTAAAGTAGAAACAGGAGATTATGGAGAAATAAGCTCACTAAAGATTAACAATGATTCCTTTGACACAAACTATGTGATGAATAAAGATAATAGTCCAAAACAAAACACTGATGATCATGAATGGTTTGGAGAGCTTATGTTTACTTATAAACTTGGTTCAGGTAATTGGCAAAAAGCATCAACAAATAAATCAGCAGATATAAGAACTCAAAGTCAAAATGGAAACACTGTAAATGTAAACTATAATAAGAACTCTTCTAATGAGGAGGGAATTAAAAATTTTAGTCTAAATGAAAGTTATTCATTAAAAAATGGGCAATTATATTGGAGCATAAAACTAAAAAATACAAGTCAGAGCAATATAGAATTTGGAGATATTGGTCTTCCAATGCCATTTAATGAAAGATGGCCTGGTGATGAAGAGATATATGAAAATAGAGTTGTATTTCACTCATTTACAGGATACAACAATTCATATATAACTGCTCAAAGACCAAGTGGAGTAGGACCATATATTCTATTAACTCCAGATTCATCTACAGATGCTAGTTTAGAGTATCAGGACCACTGGGTAACACAAGAACATCCAAATAGTACATGGGCACAGGATCAAGGTGATTGGTCAAATGGGCTAAATGTATTTTACATCAAATCAAATGTGATTAAATCCACCAATAGAGGATATCTTAAGAATAGTAGTCTTATTCTTAAACCAAATGAAGAAAAGGTATACACTTTTAAAGTTAGCAAGGTAAATGATGAAAATAGTAAAAAAGAAACTTTATATAAAGAAGGACTTATAGATGTAACAGCAGTACCTGGGATGATGTTTGCAACCAATATGACTGGAAAAATAGATTTACACACATCAGAAGAAATTAAGTCTATTACTGCAAAATATCCTAGTGAGACAACCATTAATTATTCTAATACTGTGGATGGGAATCATAAAATTTATAATGTACAATTTAATCATCTTGGACAAAATGACATAACTGTAGAATATGGAAATGGTAAGAAAACTGTGTTTCAGTTCTATGCTATAGAACCGATTGATAAGGCAATTCAAAGACATTCTACATTTATGGTAGAGAAAACTCAATGGAACAATTCATCACTTGGCTATAATAAGGTATTTGATGATTGGATGATGGATACTAAAGCAAAAAGAGGTGAATTCTATGGATATTGGGGATGGGGAGATGACTGGGGATTAACTCATGGTCAATTCTTAGCAGAGAAAAATGTACTAAATCCTGTATCTTCTGAAATAAAAGCTGTTGATGAATATTTAGAAACAGCTATATGGAATACATTAATGAAGAATAATCATAGTGATTATTTAGTTCATGATTTTTATAAAGAAGAACCAAATGATACCCCAACTTATAGAGGATATGCATATGCTCATGTTTATAATACTTATTTTAGTATGTATAAAATAGCAAAATTGCATCCTGATGCTGTGAATTATATAAATGATGCCAAAACATATTTAGTAAGGGCTTATAATATATTGAAAACGTTATACGATGGACAGGTGTCTTATAATTGGAATACTGGACTTATGGGAGAATCAACTACACCAGAGATAATTAAAGCTCTACAAGATGAGGGATTAACTACAGAAGCTAATGATGTTATCAAAAAAATGGCAACTAAATATGACAATTTTAAAGGGACAAAATACCCATACGGGTCAGAATATACTTATGATAACACTGGAGAAGAAGCATGTTACACATTAGCTAAGATGAACAATAATATAGGTATGATGGGAAAGATAAATGAAAAAACTAAAGCATGTCGTGGAACAGCACCAGTATGGTATTATTATGCAGATCCAGTAACTATATGTGGTGAAAATTGGTGGAATTTTCAATATACCACTTCTCTTGCTGGATATATAATGGATGATTGGATAAGGACAAATTCAAGTGATTCAGAAGTAGAAGAACGTTTATCTTATGCAGCAAAAATAGCCAATATAGGTTGTATAAATTCAGGACAAATTGATTCTGATCCAGCCAATATAGGAGCTGTCTCTTGGACATATCAAGCAGAAAAAGGAAATTGGGGTGGCCAAGGAGTAGGAGGCGGAAGTCTTCATAATGGATGGAGGCAAATGTCTGGTGAAGCTGATTTAGGGCTATTTGGAGCTATACGAATTTTAAGTTCAGATGTTGCAGTTGATCCTATATTTGGATTATACGGATATGGATGTGATGTGAGTCAAAATGGGGATAAATATGAGATAATACCTAAAGATGGCATATTCAAAAGGTTAAATTTAATTACGCAAAAAGTATCAATGGAGCTTGAAAAAGATCAATATACAAAGGCAATAGCTAGTACTAATAAGGACTATTTAGAGTTTGATTTAAAGAATACAGAAGGAAATGCTCATAACACAAAACTTACTTTGTCAGGATTAGTTAGTGGAGAGTATAAAGTTTTAATTAACGATTCAGAGGCTTTATCATTGACAACTAAAGATGGACAAAAGTCTTCTGTAGATCTAAAAGTAGATAATGTTAGTTCATGTAATGTGAAAATAGTATTAAAAAACAGAACTAATCCAGAAAATCAAGCAGAAAATATTGCACTTAAAGGAACTCCATCAACATCATTTTGCTCAAGTTGGGAAGATGTAACAGCAATAAATGATGGATTTGATCCAACAAATTCTAATGATAGAAGTCATAAAGTATATGGTAATTGGGATAACGCAGGCGCAACACAATGGTTAGAATATGACTTTTCAGATAACTATACAATATCAAGCAGTGATGTATATTGGTTTGATGATAATCAAGGTATAAACTTACCAGCATCATGTTCAATGCAATATTGGAATGGTAATAGTTGGGTGAATATATCTGATGCTAAGGGGTTAGGTGTAGAAGGAAATAAATATAATACAACAACATTTTCACCTGTAACAACAAATAAGATACGCCTTAACATGAAAGCTAAATCAGGAAGTTCAACAGGAGTTCTAGAATGGAAAGTTAATGGGGTTAAAGCTCAAGCTACTAACATAGCGGTTAATGGAACACCAACTACATCATTCTGCTCAAGCTGGGAAGATGTAACAGCAATAAATGATGGATTTGATCCAATAAGCTCTAATGATAGAACACATAAGGTTTATGGAAATTGGAGCAATGCAGGTACAACACAATGGGTAGAATATGACTTTCCAAATATTTGTACATTAAATGGGAGTGATGTATATTGGTTTGGTGATAATCAAGGAATAGATTTGCCAGCTTCATGTTCATTACAATATTGGAATGGGTCAAGCTGGGTAAATATACCTGATGCTAAAGGATTGGGTGTAGAAGGAAATAAGTATAATACAACAACATTTTCATCTATAAAAACTAATAAAATACGTCTTAACATGACAGGAAAACCAAGTTCATCAACCGGGATATTAGAGTGGAAGGTTTATGGGGATAAGTAAAATGGTATATCAAATTAATAATGAAGGGAAGTGTAGAGTTTGAAAAGAATAAAAAATCATAAAAGAGGAATGCTAAATTGTTATAAATTGGGTGTAGTAGCAACAGCAGTTGCGATTACCTTAGGAGGTGGAGTTTTTCAAAAAGCTCAAGCATACAATATTGAAACTAATAACTATAAGATTAGTAAAATACAGAATCAAACTATAAATAAAGACAATACTATAGTTAATTTAGCAATAAAAGGAGTAGCTTCAACATCCTATTGTTCAAGTTGGGAAGATGTAACAGCAATAAATGATGGCTTTGATCCAACAAGTTCAAGTGATAGAGCACATAAAGTATATGGGAATTGGGATAATCCAGGAACAAGTCAATGGGTAGAATATGATTTTTCTGATAAATATACAATATCAAGCAGTGATGTATATTGGTTTGATGATAATCAAGGAATAGATTTACCAACATCTTGCTCAATACAATATTGGAATGGGACAAGCTGGGTGAATGTATCTGATGCAAAAGGATTAGGAGTAGAGGAAAATAAATATAATAAAACAACATTTAAATCTATAATAACTAAAAAAATACGTCTTAATATGAAAGCTAAAGCAGGTTATTCAACAGGAGTATTAGAGTGGAAAGTTTATGGAGAAAAATCACAAGGTGGGGATCCAACAGATAACACAAAAAATCCAAGCAAACGAGAATTGACACAAACACCATCATGGGCAGATCCTTTTTATAAAAAATGTGTATATTCATACAATATTCCAATTTTGTCTTCTGATAATGTAAGTGATGCTGCTCTATTTAAAGCTTATGATATATTAGATGTTATGCTAAGAAAAATTGCAGTAGATTATCCAGAAATATTGCAGAATATGATTAAAAACAATACAAGAGTAGATATAGTTGGATTAACAGAACATAATGTTGATTTGCCAGAATGGAGGGATTGGCCAAACAAAACTGAAAGAAGAGCTGGTGGAGGAATAGATACTACAATTTGTGAAAATGAGCTTATAATGACTCCAAATGATCCAAATCCAGGAGATCCAGATGTATATTATTTAACACAATTCAATGTTTTAAGCCATGAATTTACACATACAATACTAATGTCTGGAATTGGAGATGCAGATCATCAAGGCGCTGCCCCTGAAATTTATAAAAAAATAGTTGCTGCTTACAATAATGCTTTAGCAAAAGATTTATATAAGGAATCTGATTATGACAGAACAAATTATCATGAATATTTTGCAGGACAAGTTCCAAGATGGTTTAATTGTAATCCGACTGATTTAAATGTTCCAAATGCATCATCAAAAACTGATAAAGAGCAATTAAAGGAATATGATCCAGAAATTTATTCGGTTATAAAAGATTTATTTGGTGATTATAAAATGCCAGAACCATGGAATAAATAGTGAAGTAATATTTACCAAAAAGACTTAAAAAAGCTATCTATGAGTAGAAATGAAGTTTTCTATTTGTAGATAGTTTTTTTGTGAAAAAATTTTTTATTTGTGAAATATAAGTGATTAAGGGTATTTTATAGGATTTTAATTGTAAATATAAGTAAGATAAGCAAATTATTAAAATGCAAAGAGAAAAAATTTATTGTATAATAAAGCAGCAAAATAGTTACTGTTATAGAGAAAAATTTCATTTTCACTATAACAAGTGGAAGGAAATGGTGTACATGAAAGTAATAAAAAGAGATGGTAGCATGGTTAAGTTTAATAAGCAAAAGATAAGGGAAGCTGTAATAAAAGCAATGAAAAATGGAAGTGGGATTTATTTGCCAGATATAGCAAGATTAATAGCCAATGATGCTGCCAAAGAGTTTAATAAAGATGATGAAACTCCTACAATATATAAAATAGAAAGTTATGTTTATGATAGATTAGTACACTATGGACAATCTGTTACAGCAAAAGCTTATGAAGGCTATAGGGCTGTTCAAGAATTTAAAAGAAATACTAACACAACAGATGAAAGTATATTATCTTTATTAAGTAAAACAAATGAAGATGTAATGAAAGAAAATTCAAATAAAAACTCTGCTATAGCTGCTACACAAAGAGATTTGATAGCAGGTGAAGTATCAAAAGATATTTCTAGACGAAGATTAATTCCATCACATTTAGTACAAGCACATGATGAAGGAATGATTCATTGGCATGATATGGATTATACGTTATCGCCTATTTTTAATTGTTGTCTAATAAATTTAGAAGATATGCTTGATAATGGTACAGTAATTAATGATAAATTAGTAGAATCTCCAAAATCTTTTGGAACAGCTTGTACTGTTACTACACAAATAATAGCACAAGTAGCTAGTAATCAATATGGTGGACAAAGTATTACCATCAAACATTTAGCTAAGTATTTGAAAGTAACTGAAGAAAAATTTTATAAATTTTATTTAGAGAAATATAAGGATGAATCTTTAGCAAAAGATTTAGCTACTGATATGAAGCTTAAAGATTTAAAAGATGGAGTTCAAACAATAAGATACCAATTATCAACTTTGCAAACTACAAATGGACAATCACCTTTTGGAACTATATATTTAGAAATAGAAGAAGGCCATAAGTATGAAGAAGAAATGGCTTTAATTTGTGAAGAAATGATTAGACAAAGATTAGCAGGAATGAAGAATTATAAAGGACAAGAAATAGGAGAAGCTTTCCCTAAATTAGTATACTTACTTGACGAAAATAACTGTCTAGAAGGTGGAAAATATGATTACATAACAAAGCTTGCTGCAAAATGTACAGCTAAAAGATTAGTGCCTGATTATCAATCCGCTAAGATTATGAAAATGAACTATGAAGGAAACAAATTTCCACCAATGGGTTGTAGGTCTCATTTAAGTCCATGGAAAGATGATAATGGCAATTATAAATGGTATGGAAGATTCAATCAAGGTGTTATATCATTAAATCTACCTCAAATAGGTATAATAGCAGAAAAAGATATGGAATTATTTTGGGATATGCTAGATCAGAGATTGGAATTATGTAAAGAAGCATTATTAGTTAGACATAATATGCTACTTGGAACATTATCAGATGTATCTCCAATACACTGGCAACATGGTGCAATTGCAAGACTTGAAAAGGGAGAAAAGATAGATAAACTTCTTAAAGATGGGTATTCTACATTATCACTTGGATATGTTGGTATTTGTGAAATGGTTCAAGCCATGCTTGGAGTAAGTCATACTACACCAGAAGGTGAAAAATTTGCTTTAGAAGTAATGAATCATATGAACAATGCTTGTGCAAAGTGGAAAGAAGAAACTGGATTAGGTTTTAGTCTTTATGGAACTCCAGCAGAAAATTTAATTTATAGATTCTGCAAAATAGATAAATCGAAATATGGAGAAGTAAAAAATGTAACAGATAGGCTGTATTATACAAATTCATATCATGTACATGTATGTGAAGAAATAGATGCCTTTACCAAGCTTAAGTTTGAATCACAATTCCATAATATAAGCTTAGGGGGATGCATTTCATATATTGAAGTTCCAGATATGAGCAGAAATTTAGAAGCTATAGAGCAAGTTATAAGCTTTATATATCATAATATTCAATACGCAGAGATAAATACTAAACCAGATATTTGTTACAAATGTGGATATACTGGTGAAATTAAATTAGATGAAAATTTAGAATGGTATTGTCCTTCTTGTGGAAATAAAGATGAAAGTGATATGCAAGTTATGAGAAGAACTTGTGGTTATATTGGGACAAATTTCTGGAATAAAGGACGTACTGCGGAAATAGGTGATAGAGTTTTACACTTATAATTTTTATAAGAAGGTGTTTTGGTGAGATATTCAGAAATAAGAAAATTTGATGTATCTAATGGACCTAATGTTAGAACAACTCTTTTTGTAAGTGGATGTACTAACAATTGTGAAGGTTGCTTTAATAAAGAACTGCAAAACTTTAATCATGGTGATGTTTGGAATAAAGAAATAGAAGATAAATTTATTTCATATATAAAAAACCCCAATGTATATGGAGTTAACATACTTGGTGGAGAACCAATGGAGCAAACAATGGATTTGGATCTAGTTAATCTTCTAGACAGAATTAAAAAGGAAACCAATAAAACCATTTGGCTATGGTCTGGATATACATTTCAACAGATTATGAATGATAATAAAAAGAAACAAATTTTAAGTTTTGTAGATGTTTTAATAGATGGTAGATTTGAACTAGAAAAGAGAAATATTAGTTTAAAATATAGAGGATCTGAGAATCAAAGAGTTATAGATGCTGTTAAATCTATTAAAGAAAATAAGGTTATTTTAATAGAAAACATATAAAAAGGATGATTTAAAAGTATATTTGCTTTTAAATCATCCTTTATTATTTTATAAAGAAATAAGTCTTTTCGCCATTTGAAATTAGGTGTTTTTTTGATTAAATTCATAAGTTTTCTCCTAATTAAGTATTAAAATTTCTATAGAAATCATCATTAAAAATATTTGAAAGAGTATATTTTTTTACTTCTTCATCATTTAGGATATGGCACCAAGAAACCCTTGTTAAATCTGATGCTCCAGGACCATAGCTTTTATATTCAGCATAATAAGCCTCTTTTTCTGCATTTAGCTTGTCCCAACTATGCCAACCTTCTTTACGAATATGTTCCCCTAAATAGCAATTAATAAATACAGTTTTTGCATAGTCTCTCCAAGGTCTTCCTAGATATACAGTTTCCTTAGGAGCATCGCTAGTTAGTTTACAATTCATAAATACATATCCAAATTCTCTTCCTTCTACTGTGGATGCAGCAGTAATATAACCATTAATTTTACTATTTTTATTTTTGGAAAAAATTTCACATCCATTAAATACAGCTGTTGCAGAACCAAAAATAAAATCAATATCTCCTTCTATGTAACATTCTTCATAATATTGTCTTCCAACAACTCTAGGTCTTCCTTCCATAGGACCACCAAAATTATTACCTTCTATAGGCTTTGGTGGTAGAGGTCCAGTAAATAATGTGTCTTGCTTACCTAAAAATCTACAATTTTTAAATTTTGATTTGTCTCCTTCAACATAAACAGCCACAGCTTGACCAAATATATCTCCATTACCAGCTGAATTTTCAAAGGTTAAATTTTGTGCTGTGAAATCATGAGAGCCTATAAAAATTGTATATGAGTTAAATGTCCTATAAGCCTCACCATTTGGCAATGTTTTTTTTGCATAATCATCATACGTAATTTTAGTTCTGTTGACATCCTCTCCAATAAGACTTAGAAAAGGTTTTTCAATATGAATTTTTTCTTTATATGTTCCATTTTTTATATAAATTATAATATTACTTTTGTTATTACTTGGAATAGATGATATGGCATCAGTTATATTGATAAAATCTCCACTACCATCTTTAGCAACAGTTATCATTTTTCATCCTTCTTTCATTCTTTCTTTACATTTATTATAACTTATTGTTGAAATTTACACATCAATTTCTATGTAAAATTATCCAAGAAAGTGTTATGATTACTTTATGAAGTTAAAGAGGGGACAAGATTTATGAGTGAAAAAATTAAATTCCCATTAGTAATGGAAGATGGCAATACAATTAAAAGCGAAGATGAATTAAAAAGGTATTTAATTATTAAAGAATATATATATAATGAATTAAAAGAAGAGGAGAGTTCAGCCTTTAAAGAGTATTATGGTGATTATTTAGGAGGTTACGGAATAGAACTTATATAGGGAAAGGATTTATTTTATTATGATAGATGGATTTCATTCTAATTGGACTAAGCCTTTTTTTAGAATAGATAAAAATAGAAATTACTATATAGAAGATTTTGAAATATTAACAACTATGTTATCAGCTCTTAAGTGGAGAGAAAAAAATGGTAATATTAAAATGATTACAGATAAAATAGGAGCTAAATACTATAAGAAATTAGGTATGGAATCAATTTGGAATTTAGGTATAGATGATTCTTTGGAAAATTACATTGATAAGGATATAGATTCAAATATATTTTGGGCAGCAGGAAAAATATATGCACTAAAAAGCCAGATAGTTCCCTGTGTAATGATAGATACTGATTTTATTGTTTGGGAAAGCCTTAAAGATGAACTTTTAGGCAAGGAAATTTGTGCTATTCATAAAGAAAATATATCAAGTGAAGTGTATCCAGATAAAAGTAAGTTCAATATGAAAAATAGTTATAGATTTGATGATGAATTGAATTGGGAGGTTCTTCCTTCTAACACGGCTTTGACATATATAAACAATGATAATTTTAAAAATTACTATGTTAATTCTTCTATAGAATTCATGAAGGGATTGTCTTCTAGCAATGATAGATTAATAAATATGGTATTTGCAGAACAAAGGTTGTTTTCTATGTGTGCAAAGAAAATGAATATCAAAGGATACGAGTTAATGAATTTAGAAAAGCTTACAAGCGGAAAACAGATATATTTTACTCATATTTGGGGATATAAAGATGTAATGAAGAAAGACTTTAAAAAAAGAATTGAATTTTGTATTAAATGTATAAATAGAATTATTAAAGATTTTCCTGAATATGAAGAGGTTATAGCAAATATAAATAGTTTAAAATATTACTATAATCTGTCAAAGGAAAATAGTAATATTAAACTAATTTAAATTATTACTTTACTAATAAAGATAGAGTTATGGCTAATTGTATTATAAGAATTAAAGGTACTCCAATAGTAAACTTTTTGTGTTTTGTTTTATGTCTAAAGAAAGACATTCCAAGAAGCATACCAATAGAACCTCCTAAAATAGATAGAATTAAGAGATTTGATTCACTTATTCTCCATTTTTTATGAATAGCTTTTTGCTTATCTATATGCATAACTAAAAAAGAAGTTATGTTAATTATAGCTAAATATATTATTATAATTTTCAATATAAAAATCTCCTTTGTTTATAATACAGTATAAATTAATTATACAATATATATATAGTAATTTTATTAAAATAAAATAAAATTTTAAGTAGAAGAAAAGCTATAGATAGGAAATATTCCCATCCATAGCTTTAGTATTTTAATAAACTCTCCACTCAAGGACTCCTGTAGATTTTGAATTGTTTGGATTTATTTCTATTACTATACTTCTTGTAGTTATTGGAGTAAATGTTGTAGTATTAAATGCATTAGCTTTAATCCCAAGACCAGAAGCTTTAGTTACATCAGCCCAAGCACTACCATTCCAATATTTGATTTTATATGAAGAGGGTACATCTATACCTCCATTATCTTTAAACCAATAAATATCAGATTTTGATATAGTGTAATCCTTATCGAAAGTATATTGTATCCATTGGGCATTAGTTCTCGGCCAATTACCATAAACAGCATGAGATCTATCATTAGAATTTGTTGGAGTAAAACCATCATTTAAAGCAGTAGTACTTTCCCAATTAGAGCAGTATGAACTTGCTACTTTAGCTTTAGCTGCTAAATTAGAAGATGATTCTGTTGATGTAGTATTTGTATTAGTTGCTGTTGTACCTGATTTTACAAAAGTCATGTTATTACCAACATTACTAACATTGGAAATATCTAGTCCAGAAGAAGTTTGATTCCACCATTTTGAGCTTGGACTACTTGCGCTATTAAATTTAGAATTTCCACCAGCTCGGAATAGGTCTCCACCATTACCGTAATTCTCTTTCTTTTCTAGTTGCAGTTTATTGTCAGCTTGTACAACTGAAACTTTATAATGACTTGTAGAAGTCATTGAATAGTTTGAGTTATTACCATTTTCATCAATATGCCAAATCATTAGTCCTTCGTCTGGAGCTGTAGAATATCTTCCTTCTTTTTTTATATTTTCAATCAAAAAATATTCTTTAGGATTAGAGCCTGTCCATTTATAAGAGGTTTGATTACCACTTGAGCTTGAAGGTAAACTAACTTGAGTTCCATTATTAACTGAGTTAAGGTTTTGAGGAGTATTCCAACCAGATATAACATTTCTGCAATATGGATCAGGTGGAACAGGATTTTTTTCATTTGATATAAAAGACATAAGACTATATGTACCACAACCATTAGATTTATAATTATAGTCATAAAGATCAGGATATCCAAAAAGAAGATGTCCATTTTCATGACAAATAGTTCCTAAAGATAAGTCATTACCTATATTAGTTAATTCATATTTTTGTATTTTTATTCCATTAGATTCAAATGATTTTGGAAGATATCCTTGATGAGGCCATAATCCTTTTGACCAACCAGAATCAGGAGTTCCAGCATAAAGAACATTAACTGCTTTAGCCATGTTATTTGAATCTTTTGTTAATGTTGAAAAGTCAAAGTTAGTAGATTTTAACCAATTTAGAGCTTCATTTATAAGCTCTGGAGATGTATGATAATCAGTAATATTAGATCCATCATAGTATGATTTTGGGTGCTTGGCTGTATAGAATTCAGTAACGGTGTTTGTATAATTTACTTTTCCACCAGATACATCAGAAAAGTAATCTTTTACAGAACCATTATTAGAGAAACCTTTATAACCAGATTGATTTAAGAAGTTGTTGATTTCATTTTTAGAAATGGCACTTTGTTCATCAGGAAATTTTATTAATATAGTTAACCCTTTAATATTTTCTGTAGAAGCTGTTGGAGCAGTTAAAGTATTAGTTGTTTCATTTGTAGTTGCTTTAGATGGACTAAGAAGGGCAGAACTAGCAAATGCTGCACTTGGTTTTGGATTTGAAGAAGTATCAGTTTTATTTGAATCAATTTCTTTCTTTACTTTATCTCTTTTTTTATCTTCTGATTTTTTATCTATAGAGATATGTTTTTCTTTTAGTGACCTTTCAGAAGTGTTATCTTTATATATTTCCTTTGTAGCAACAAAATCAGATTTATCTGCATTAAGCTCTGCATAACAAATCCAACCATCGGAATTTCTGCAAAGAGTAAAACCATCTGTACTCTCTATCTGTTGATAATATTCATCTCCTGTTATTTTAACTTGTACTGGAGTATTATCGGGTTGTTTAAGTGTAGTTAATTTGTCAAAGACAGGTGCTGCTTCTGCTTGAATGTTTGCACCTAAATATAACGAAGACGCTATAGTAAATAAGACCAATCTCTTTTTAAATTTATTCATATTAATCCCCCTATAAATATTGTGTTGGTGTAAATTTAAATTTATTTCTTGAAAATAAGAAACAAGGTTTTATAAAAATATACATGAAACAACAAAAAAAAACAATAAAAATAGAGGGATGTAAGAAAGTTTTAATTAAATAAGAATAATACGGTTAAAATGACATAAATTAAAAAAGAAAATTCTCTAAAGAATAATCTTAGAGAATTTTCTAATGATTTTATAAGGGTTTAAGCATATACTCTCCATTCAAGTATACCAGTAGAAGCGGAATTGTTAGACTCCATTTGTATCGCTATAGCATTTGTATTTATTGGATTAAATGTTGTTGTGTTAAATTTATTTGTAAGAGTCTTAAGGCCTTTAGCATTTGGTACATCAAGCCATTGACTACCATCCCAATATAAAATTCTATAAGAAGATGGTACATCTATTCCTCCACCATCTTTAAACCAATAGACATCAGTACTTGAAATAGTATATTCTTTATCAAACACATATTGTACCCATTGAGAATCTGTTTTTGGCCAGTTACCATAAACTGCATGAGCTCTATCATTTGAATTAGTAGGAATAAATCCATCATTTAATGCAGATATGTTCTCCCAATCCGAGCAATATGAGGTAGTAGCAGTAGAATTTAAAGCTATATTTGTTTTTTCAGTAGTAGGATCAGTTGTTGGTGTTGTGTTACCTGATTTTACAAAAGTCATAGTACTACCATTATTACTAATGTTTGAAATATCTAGTCCAGAAGAAGTTTGATTCCACCATTTTGAACTAGGTGCACTTGAATCATTAAATACGGTTTTATATCCACCTTTATATAAATCTCCGCTATCACCATAATTTCTAGCTTTTTCTAAATCTAGTCTATTATCAGCTTGTTCTATAGAAACTTTATAGTGGCTGCTAGGAGTATTACTATAATTAGAATTATCACCATCTTCATCTATATGCCAAACAGCTATACCAGAATCAGGAATATAAGAATATCTTCCTGTTTTTTGTAAATTCTCTATTAAATAATATTCATTAGGGTTATTACCTGTCCATTTGAAAACAGGATGATTACCATTATTATCAGATGTTGCAGTTAAAGTTGTACCATTACTATAAGAATTTAAATTAATATTAGTATTCCATCCTGAAATTACATTTCTACAATATGGGTCAGGTGGTGCTGGATTTTTTGCATCTGATAAAAATGACATAAGGCTATATGTGCCACAACCATTAGATTTATTATTATAATCATAAAGGTCAGGATATCCAAAAAGAAGGTGACCATTTTCATGACATATAGTATCAAGAGATAAATCAGTACCAATATTACTTAATTCATATCTACCGATTTTCACTCCATTAGAAGAAAAACCTGTTGTTAAATAACCTTGATGAGGCCATAATCCTTTTGACCATCCAGCATCAGCATTTCCAGCATAAAGAATATTTACGCCTTTAGCATATCCCGATGAGTCTAGTGTTAATTTAGAAAAATCAAAACCAGTTGATTTTAACCAATTTACAGCTTCATCAACAAGTTCTATAGCAGTGCTATAATCATCAATGTTAGTATTATCATAATAAGATTTTTCATGCTTTGCTGTATAAAATTCCGTTATAGTATTTGTGTATGTAACCTTTCCACCTGAAACATCATTGAAGAAATCCTTAACAGAACCATTGTTTGAATAGCCAGTATATCCAGTTTGATTAAAGAAATTATTGATTTCATTTTTAGATATAGAGCTAGTTTGATCTGGGAAATTTATCAAAATGGTTAACCCGTTAATATTTCCTGTTGATGATGAGGCAGCACTAACTTTTTCTGATAAAGCAATTTGTTCTGTAGGTATTTTAGCTTTCTTTTCTTCAGCTTTTTTATCTTTGTATTTTTTATCTAAAGTAAGATGTTTTGGTGTGTTAATAGAATTTTCAGTAGCAACAAAGCTGTTTCTTATTGTGTCTTTCTTTTTATAATTTTCATCTTTATAAATTTCATTTGTAGCAATAAAGTCAGATTTATTACCATTTAATGCAGCATAGCAAATATATCCTTCAGAATTTCTACAAAGAGTATATCCATCCATGCTTTCTATTTCTTGATAATATTCATCTCCAGTAACCTTAACTTTTACTTCAGTATTATCTGGTTGTTTTAATGTTGCTATTTTTTCTTGTACAGGTGCAGCCTTTGCATATAAGCTTGTCCCAAAACAAACAGCAGAAGTTATGCTTAAAGCAAGTAATAATTTTTTAATTTTATTCATTTATATCCCCCCAGTATATATTAGCAATTCGATTTGACTAAACAACCTCCTTTCCATGTCGAAATTAAAAGGAATTGCAAATAAAATATACATAAATAAGGAAAAATATACAATACAATCCTATGAAAATTAAGGAAAATTTAAGTTGAGCATAATATTTTTTTATTATGTATAATAAATTCTTGATAATATATAATAAATTGTATAAAGAATTTTTATTTATGGTCGATAATAAAATATATTTTATTTAAGGGGAAGAGAGCTTATGAAGGATAATATATTATTAGAATCAGGTACTGGAGAGTTAGAAGTAATTGAATTTATTGTAAATGGTACTCATTATGCAATAAATGTTGTTAAAGTAAAAGAAGTAATAGAAATGCCTAGCAATCTGACAACGTTACCAAATCCAAAGCCAGAAATAGCTGGACTTATACTCTGTAGAGAGGAAATTATCACGCTTATTGATTTGAAATATATTCTAACAAGAAATCGTACTGGAAATCTTGGCAAAAAAGTTATAATAAGTGAATTTAATAAAATTAAAGTAGCATTTAATATTGATGATATAATAGCAGTTCATCGTGTTAAATGGAGTGAAATAAGAAAACCAGATGGTTTAACAGAAGATACATTATCAGTAGGAAATATTCTTATGGGAGATAAATTGATAATAATGTTAGATTTTGAAAAAATAGTTACAGATATTTCTCCAAGTACAGGAATTTCTGAAAATAGACTAGTTAATGTAGAATATAGAGAAAGATCAAATATAAAGCTTGTTTTAGCTGATGATTCTCCATTGATTAGAAGGTTGTTGAAAGAAACGTTAACAAAAGCCGGATTTAGAAACTTAAGAATTTTTGATGATGGCCAGCAAGCGTTAGAATATCTTCTACAACTTAAGCAAGAAAAAGGAGAGAACTTTGTGGAAGATGTACATTTGATGATTACGGATATAGAAATGCCACAATTAGATGGGCTCACTCTTACAAGAAAAGTTAAAGAAGATCCTATTTTAAATAAATTACCTATAATAATATTCTCATCATTAATAACAAAGGAATTAAAACATAAGGGTGAATCAGTTCGTGCAAATGCACAATTAAGTAAACCAGAAGTTGAAGAACTTGTTGGTAAAATAGATGAATTATTAAATGTCTAGTCTAGTTAGGGGAATTAATAATTTTTACTAACAATATATTTATTAATTGGATAAGGAGTAACTTCCTTATCTTTTTTCTTATATTTAAAAATATAAAAATACAACTAATAATTGGATACATAATAAGGATACAGAGAGAAATAATAAATGATGTAAGTGACTAATTCAAATAAGAATACTAAATTTATACCATAAAAGGAGATGTAGTATTATGAAAATTAAACCAGATGATAGAAGTGATAATGTAGATAGAATTCAGAATAATATCTCTAATACTATCAAAAATATCCATCTTGCAGATGAATTGATTGAGAAAACAGATGATGAAAACACAAGAAGAGAACTTTCAGAAAAAAATGATAGAAGAGAAGAAGCTCTAAAAGGTATGAGATCAGAAATTAAAGATGAAGCAATACATAAGAAAAAGTAGGAAAATAAAGCAGCTTTATTAGGCTGCTTTATTTTATTTTAAATATAGATAATGAATAAATAAAAGAATTTAATAAAAACTAATTAAATAGAAAGAAATATTAAAAAGAAAGGTGGGAGAGTTAATTGAAGATAAAACCAAGCAAAAAAAATTTACTTATAGCAATAGGAACTATAGCAAGTGTAGCTGTAACTGTAGCTGCACTTAATGTTAAAAAACTAAAAAAAGAAGATAAAAAGTATATAAATGCAACTAATGGTAAAGATTATGGAGATAGACAAGTATATTTAATTGGAGGAGGAATAGCATCTTTATCAGCTGCAGCTTATCTTATTAGAGATTGTAATTTTAAAGGAGAAAATATACATATTATAGAAGTGGCGAGTGATATTGGAGGAAGTAATGATGCAGCTGGAGATGCTGTAAATGGCTATATATATCGTGGAGGAAGAATGTTAAATGAAGAGACATATGAAAACTTTTGGGAACTGTTTTCAAGTATTCCTTCATTAGAAATGCCAAATAAAAGTGTTACTGAAGAAATATTAAATTTTGATCATTTACATCCAACTCATGCACAAGGAAGATTAATAGATAAACATGGTGTAATCCAAGATATAAATAGTATGGGATTTACCAAAGAAGATCGTATGGCTCTGGGTAAATTATTATTTGTAGCTGAAGAACAATTAGATGATATGACAATAGAAGAATGGTTTGATGATACTCCACATTTTTTTGAAACAAATTTTTGGTACATATGGCAAACAACCTTTGCATTTCAAAAGTGGTCCAGTTTAATTGAATTTAAACGTTATATGCAAAGAATGATTTTTGAATTTTCTAGAATTGGAACATTAGAGGGTGTAACACATACACCATACAACCAGTATGAATCAGTTATTTTACCACTAAAATCATATTTAGATCGACATGATGTTAACTTTATAATGAACACTAAAGTTAAAGATCTGGATTTTAAACCAGGGGAGGAAATTACAGTAACGGATATATATTTAGAAGATTCTTCAGGTGACAGGGTAATTACATTAAATTCAGGTGACTTATGTATAATGACAAATGGAAGCATGACTGATTCATCTTCATTAGGAAATATGACTACAGCACCAGAATATAATCCTAATAATTCAATGTCAGCTGATCTTTGGTTCAAAGTAGCAAAAAAGAAAATAGGACTAGGAAATCCTGAACCATTTTTTACTCATCCTGATGAAACAAATTGGGAGAGTTTTACAGTAACTTGTAGAGGTAATAAAGTATTAAAATTAATTGAAAAATTTACTGGTAATACTCCAGGAAGTGGAGGGATAATTACTTTTAAAGATTCCAATTGGCTTATGAGTATTACTATTCCACATCAACCATACTTTAAAAAACAACCATCTGATATAACTGTATTTTGGGGATATGGGTTATATACAGATAAAGTCGGCAATTTTATAAAGAAACCGATGAAGGAATGTACTGGAGAAGAAATATTATTAGAAGTTATGCATCATTTACATTTAGAAAGTGAAATTAGTGAAATAAAAGAGACTATAGTTAATGTTATACCATGTATGATGCCCTATATAGGAGCACAATTTCAACCACACAGGATAAGTGATAGACCAAAGATAGTTCCTGAAGGATCAACAAACTTTGCTTTGATTAGCCAGTTTGTTGAAATCCCAGAAGATATGGTGTTTACAGAAGAATATTCTATACGTGCAGCAAGAATAGCTATATACACTCTTTTTAATATTAAGGAGAAAGAAATTTGTAAAGTAACTTCTTACAAAAATAGTCCTAAAGTTTTAAAGAATGCTCTTATGACTACATATAAATGATGCAATAAGACGAATATTTAAAGTTTGGAGATGAAGTAGTATATGCTAAAGGAGTTTAAGGAATTTGCTATAAAGGGAAATGTAGTAGATTTAGCTATTGGTGTTGTTATCGGTAGTGCTTTTGGGAAAATAGTAACTTCTATGGTAAATGATATAATTATGCCTATAGCAAGTGCTATAACAGGAGGAGTAAATTTTACATATTTAAAAATTGTAATAAAAGAAGCTAAAGGAGATATTCCAGCAGTTACCTTAAATTATGGAAGTTTTATTCAAAATGTTATTGATTTTTTAATTGTATCATTTTCTATTTTTCTATTTATTAGCCTAATAAATAAATTAAAAAAAGAAAATAAACCAAAGAGTAGTGATGAACAAAATAAACAATCTGAAGAAATTACATTATTACAAGAAATTAGAGATTTGTTAAAAAATAATAAAAATATATAAGTAGTAGTCAAATTTTACAACTAAAGAAAAGGGTGTGTTTATGAAGGTAAGAGATATTATTAAACCAGAAAATTATAAAGTTAAAGTAGAGGACTCTATTGATAAGGTTCTAGAATTAATGACTAAACTTCATATCAATGGAATACCTGTAGTTGATGATTTAGATAATTTAGTTGGAATGGTTGTTAAGGCAGATATCTATAGATTTATGATAGCTCCAGGTCATTATAATAGTTGTCCTGTAGAATGGGTAATGTCTAAATCAGTAATATTAGCTGATGGTGATGAAGATATTTTAACTGTAGCTAAAAGACTAAGAAATAATGATATTAATTCAATGCCAATAATTAGTGATAATAAAATTATAGGTACAGTTAGTACAGAAGATTTACTTGATTACTATATTAAAAATTAATATTTTTTAGAAACTTAGAAACTGATTTGTTACAGCTTCTAAGTTTTTTTTCTTAACTAGACACATTTCTTTTTATTAATTCCATAAATGTTTCAGGTGTGACTATTTCAATATTGGAGTTTTGATTTAGAATATCAATAACTCTTTTAACATCATTTAAATTCTTGCTCCAAACATGAACAATCTGCAGCAATCATACTTAATCCATATTTAGAGGCTATACTTACATTTGTAAATTCATCTGGCCCCCAACCAAAGCATGTAGAATCGCTTTTTACAGAGGAAAATACTTTTTCTCTAAGAGTTGTATCATTTATATCATCTTCATAAAATATTAGAGATTTAGTCATAAAATAGTACTATTACAATTGAAACCTTTTTTCCAATCACTCCACTTTATATTAAAAGCATTGTCTTGTTCAGTGCAATATTTATGAAAACATTTTAAAAGTTTTATTCTTTCATCACTATAAAAAGCAATGTCTTTCTTTTTATCAAAATTAGCTAGTGCTATCTGCCTTTCAATGATTTCATCTGCTGTAGCTTCTTTTGAATTTTTCATCATATCATACATAATCATGAAAGTAGTAGTTCTCCCTATGCCTTCTTTGCAATGAAAATGAAACCACATGTCTTTAGGTGCAGATTTTACTACATTTATAAAGTAGTCAACCATATCATTTGATGGTGTTTTGCCATCAGTAACTGGAATTCGAATATATGAAAGGGATAAGCTTCCAGTTAGTTGATTTTCATTCATAACTTTTGTTGGAGTTATAGTTATATTAGGATGATTGTAAAAGGAAACTGGAGTATTTAATTTTATTTCAGTTAATCTTTTTGCTTCATCCAATAAAACTTCTTCCTTTGATAAATTAGCATTAGAACTATTCGTTGCATTAGCAAAACTGACAGGAAGACCGTTAATAAATCCATGAGATTCTTGTCTTGTATCAATAATAGTTATAGGAAATGTAGTATCTATATTTTTAATTAGAAGAGGCAAATTTTGTTCTGAAAATTGATTGCTGCCAGAAATATTTAATTTATCTATTCCTCTAAGATTTAAAGTTTTAATTTTTTGTAAATTTGATAAATTAGAAGATTTACGAAAATTTTGTGGCATTTCCTTATAAAGTTGTGAATCCAGAACCAGATGTATATTATTATTATCTTGATACATAGAGTAAGCTTTTGCTATTTCTGTACTTGGTTTTATAGAAAAAAATATAATAACTATTACTGTTAAAATCGATGTAGACAATTTATATTTTTTATTCAAGTATGGTCACCTCACTTATTTTTATATAGATACTATTTGCTATTTAAAAGACCTTTATGTAATTTTAGTAAAAGTTATATTATTTGAAAATTATAATATTTAATATATAGTTGACATATCAACTATACTTAGATATATTATTATGAGGTAATAATATTTTAGATTAAAAGGAGCAATATATGGAGGAAAAAAGAAATGAATTAGGACAAGAAAATATATCTAAATTACTTTTAAGATTTTCAATACCATCAATAATAGGAATGCTTGTAAATGCATTATATAGTATCGTTGATAGGTTTTTTGTTGGAAGAGGAGTTGGTTCTTTAGCTCTTTCAGGAGTTGCAGTTACATTCCCAATATCAAATGTAATCATGGCTTTTGGAATGCTTGTAGGGGTAGGATCAGGGGCTGTAGTTTCAATTAAACTTGGACAAAATAAACATAAAGATGCTGAAAAGATTATAGGTAATGCATTAACACTTGTAATTATTTTTTCAATATTAATAACTATTTTAGGAATTGCATTTTTAGAGCCAATTTTAAATTTATTTGGTGCTAGTCCAGAGACAATGCCTGATGCAAAAGAATTTGCATTTATAATATTACTAGGTGTAGTACTTCAAAATATAGGATTTGGAATGAACCCTATAATAAGATCAGAGGGGGATCCTAAAACTGCTATGAAAACAATGCTTATTGGAGCAGTGCTTAACTTCTTAATAAATCCATTATTTATATTTGTATTTAAATTAGGTGTAAGAGGATCAGCACTTGCTACAGTATGTTCACAAGCTGTTTGTTCTGTATGGATATTATATTATTTTGTCAAAGGGAAGAGTTTATTAAAAGTTAAAAAGGAAAACTTGAAGTTATCTAAAGTTTATGTGAAAGAAATAATATCAATTGGAATGTCTCCTTTTGCAATGCAACTTGCTGCAAGTTTAATTACAATAACATTTAATAGAAGTCTTTCAAGATATGGTGGAGATATTGCTATTGGCGCTTTTTCTTTAATAAATAGTGTTAGTATGCTTATATTAATGCCTGTGTTTGGAATTAATCAAGGAGCTCAACCAATAATAGGATATAATTATGGAGCTAAAAATTATGATAGAGTGAAACTTACATTAAAGTATGCAGCTATTGCAGCCACTATAATTTGTTTATTTGGATTTGTTATTATTGAACTATTTCCAGCACAAATTATAAGTATTTTTAATGAAAGTGATGCAAGCCTTGTGGATATTGGGGCTAAAGGGATATCTTTATTTCTTGTTATGCTTCCTGTAATAGGAATGCAGGCTATATTCACAAATTATTTCCAAGCTATAGGTAAGGCAAAAATATCAATGTTTTTAAGCCTTTTAAGACAAGTTATTGTACTTTTACCACTTATAATAATCCTTCCTAGGTTTTTTTATTTAACTGGAGTTTGGATATCAGGGCCAGCGTCAGATTTTATTGCTGCAGTTATTACAGTTTTGTTTATAATTTATGAAATGAAGTTACTTGGTAAAGAAAAAAATGAATTTGTAGAAGAGTGTACAAGTTAATTTTTAAAGGAACAAGATTAGTTTATATTCTATCTTGTTCTTATCTTTTATAAAATGCAATAAAAAAGTTTTATCAGAATTGAAGTAAATTGAAGAAAAATAAAGAATATTTCTAATAATAGACTTTAATTGCAATATATAAGAAAATACAGGAGTAGCATATTGCAAAATAATTACATATAATATTAACAAAGTTAAAATAAAGTCAGTGATAAGAGAGAGTAGATATTGGAGTTTAGTTTCCAGAGAACTTGGGATGGTGAGAACCAAGTACTGTAGCCTTTATTGAATGGGTCTTTGAGATGACACTTGGAAAGTTTGAGTACAGGTGTACGGGAAGTCTACCGTTAAAAGGACAGGGTATCGATTAATTTCTGTACCTGATAAAGATGTGTAACATAGGTGGCATAGCGAAATTGTGGTATTTCGTCCTTTTGGATGAAATACCTTTTTTTATTTGTAGTCTTTTGTTATATAATTTGGGTGGCAACGCGAGTCACTTCGTCCCAATATACGGATGAAGTGGCTCTTTTTTTATAATACTAATATTATATTAAATCAAATAAATAATTGGGGGGAAATATATATGATTAGTACAACAGAAAGCAATTTTTATGGCAACAAAGAATCTGGAAAAGTGTTTTCATTTATAAGTGAATATAGGGGAGATGAAATTACTCCTATTACTTTATTTAATGGATTAAAAGGAGCTCGTAGATTTATTTTTGAAGGAGGAAGCAAAGAAGAACATTTTGGCAGATATTCTTTTTTAGGGGAAAAGCCCTATAAAGAAATTCAAGGAGAAACTTTAAAAGAAATTGCGGAGATAAAACAGGAAGTTTCTTTAGAATTTGATGAAAAAGGAAACCCTTTTACATTTAAAGGTGGAGCTATTGGATATATGGGTTATGATTCAGTAGGTTTATATGAAAAAAAACTTAAGTTTGAAAATGAAGATGATTTAAATTTACCTACAATTAGATTTAATTTTTATAAAAGGTATATATGTTATGATCACTTAACTCATAAGGTTTATGTTGTAGATAACATATTTAAAGATGATAATAGAAATTTTGAAGAGATAAGAAAAGAGCAGGATGAATATTTTGAAACAGTTGCAAACAACTATTTTGTTATAACAGAAAAAAGAAAGCCTAAAAAAGATATAGAATTAAGATTTTCTATAAGTAGGGAGGATCATAAGAAAAATATAGAGAAAGTTAAGGAATACATCAAGAGTGGAGATATTTTTCAAGTAGTTTTATCAAGAAGGATGTATTGTGATACAGCAAAATCACCACTTGAAATATATAGAAGGCTTAGAGAAGAAAATCCTTCACCATATATGTTTTTAATAGATTATGAAGATTATCAAGTTATAGGTTCATCGCCAGAAAGTTTAGTATCTGTAAGGGATAAGGTAGTTACTACTAATCCTATAGCTGGAACAAGAAAAAGAGGTGTTACTTCTGAAGAGGACTCGTTATTAGAAAAAGAACTAATAGAAGATGAAAAAGAAAGAGCAGAACATGTTATGTTAGTTGATTTAGGACGTAATGATATTGGAAAGGTAAGCAAAGTTGGAACAGTTGAAGTAAAAGACTTTATGAATATAGAAAGATTTTCACATGTAATGCATATAACAACTAAGGTTGTTGGTGAACTTGAAGAAGGTAAAGACTGCTTTGATGCATTAGCATCTTGTCTACCAGCTGGAACTTTATCTGGTGCTCCTAAGATCAGAGCTATGGAAATAATAGAAGAGCTTGAAAATAAAGAAAGAGGAATTTATGCAGGATCAGTTGGATATTTTTCTTATGGTGGAGATATGGATATGTGTATAGCTATAAGAACACTTGTGTTGAAAGATGGAGTTGCTTATTTACAAGCTGGTGGGGGCTTAGTATATGATTCAGATCCTGAAAATGAATGTTTAGAAATTGAAAACAAGCTTATGGCATTAAAGGAGGCATTAAGATGATAATTTTAATAGATAATTATGATTCCTTTACATTTAATCTTTATCAATATGTAAGTGAATTTACAAAGGTAAAAGTCTTTAGAAATGATGAAATTACTATAGAAGAAATAAAAAATCTTAAACCAGAAGGAATAATTATTTCACCAGGTCCAGGAAGGCCAGAAGAAGCAGGTATTTCCATAGATGTTATTAAAAATTTAGGTTGGGAAATTCCTATACTTGGAATATGTTTGGGGCATCAAGCAATTGCAGCAGCCTTTGGCGGAAAGGTTATAAGAGCTGAAAAGATATTTCATGGAAAAAGTTCAAAAATTCAAGTTAGGGGAAATGATATTTTTGAAGGAATTAGTAGAAAGTTAGAAGTAATGAGATATCATTCATTAGTGGTAGAGAGAGAAACTTTACCTGCAAATATGGAGGTTATTGGAGAAACGGTTGATGATGAAGTAATTATGGCAATTAGGCATAAAAAGCTGCCCATATATGGTCTTCAATTTCATCCAGAATCTATATTTACACCAAAAGGTAAAAGGATGCTTAAAAATTTTGTGGAGGGGATTTGTAGTGAAAATTGATGAAGGAATATTAAAGATAATAAAAGGGGAAGATTTAACTGAAGAAGAAACTAGGGGAATTATAAATGAAATAATGAGGGGAGAAGCTAATTCTACTCAAATTGGAGGATTTTTAATAGGGCTTAGGGTAAAAGGAGAAACTTCTAATGAAGTTTTAGGAGCAGTTAAAGCTTTAAGAGATAATATGATTACTGTTGATATGGAAAATAGAGAACATTTAATTGATACATGTGGAACAGGCGGAGATGGAGGAAAAACTTTTAATATTTCTACTGCAGTAGCCATAGTTGCTGCTAGTGGTGGAGTGAAGGTTGCTAAACATGGTAACAGGGCTGTATCCAGTAAAAGTGGAAGTGCAGATGTACTATCAGAGTTAGGGATAAAGGTAGATTATACAAAAGAAGAAAGCAAAAAAATTATAGAAGAAAGAGGAATGGCATTTTTATTTGCACCACAATATCATAAAGCTATGAAAAATGTGGCTAAAGAAAGAAAAGAATTAGCTACTAGAACATTATTTAATTTAATTGGACCATTAACAAATCCAGCTCCAATCACAGGTCAATTACTTGGAGTGTATGATGAGAGTTTAGTAAAAATGGCAGGAGAGGTTTTGCTAAATTTAGGACTTGAAAGAGCAATGGTAGTTCATGGTGATGATGGATTGGATGAAATTACAATAACTACAACAACTACAGTGTGTGAAGTTAATAATGGACAGATTAAAGAATATAAAATAGATCCAGTTAAATATGGAATAGAAAAGGTGAAAATTAATGAAATAGAAGGGGGAACTCCTAAGGAAAATTCTCAAATAATAGTAAATATACTGAAGGGTGAAAAAGGGCCCAAAAGAGATATTGTAGTAATAAATGCAGCAGCAGCCTTTTATGTTGCTAAGATCACTGATTCTATAGAGGAAGGAATAAAACTTGCTAAAGACTTAATTGATTCAGGTAAATCATTAGAAAAGCTGAAAGAAATACAGGTAATAAGTTAGGAGTGATTCTGTGATATTAGATAAAATTTGTAAGCAGAAATATGAAAGGGTAGAATACAGAAAAAAAATAATTTCTATAGAGAAGCTTTATGAAAAATCAAATAAATTAATTTCAGTTGAAAATAATTTTAAAAAAGCTCTAGGAGGAGATAGCTTTTCCATAATTGGTGAATATAAAAAAGCATCTCCTTCCAAGGGAGTGATAGTTGAAGATTTTGATATAGAAAAAATAGCTAAGATGTATAGTGAATTGAAAATAGATGCATACTCTGTTTTAACTGAAGAAGATTTCTTTAGAGGGTCGGATGAGTACTTGAAAAAAGTTAAACAATTGAGTGACAGACCGATACTTAGGAAGGATTTTGTAATAGATTTTTATCAGATATATGAAGCTAAAACATTGGGAGCATCAGGAATTCTTTTAATTTCAGCTATATTAGGAAAAGATCTTAAAAAATTTTATGATGAATGTAGAAAAATTAATCTTTATCCTTTAGTTGAAGTTCATAATAGAAAAGAATTAGAACTAGCACTAGAATGTGGTAGTGAAATTATTGGAATAAATAACAGAGATTTAAGAAATTTTGATACAACACTTAAAACAACTGAGGATCTTATTAAATATGTTCCAAAAGATAAGATAATAATTTCAGAAAGTGGAATGAAGGATATTGATGATTTAAAAACAGTAAAAAATCTTGGTGCTAATGGAGCATTAGTTGGTGAAATGTTTATGAGAAATATAGAAAATCAAAGCTTTAAAGAAGAGTTTAACCTATTTAAGGGTGAGTAATATGAAGATTAAGATATGTGGAATAACATCTACTAAAGAAATAGAGTTTTTAAATAAGTTTAAACCAGATTATATAGGATTGGTATTTACAGAAAGTAAAAGGTTAATTAATAAAGAACAGGGAAAGTTACTATATGATTTAGTTGATAAAAAAATTAAAGTAGTTGGCGTTTTTAGAAATAACAGTCTTCAATATATTGAAGATATTTTAGATGTAGTTCCTTTAGATGTTGTACAGCTTCATGGAGATGAAGATGAAATATTTATAACTAAGATAAGAAAAATATTTAATGGTGAAATATGGAAGGCTGTTTCTGTTAAATCTAAAGATGATATAAATGATTTTTATAAATACAAAGTAGATTCTTTGCTTTTTGATGGAACTAAGCCAGGAGAAGGTAAGATATTTCTTTGGAAATATCTGGATGAAATTAGTGCTGATAAGAAATTTTTTCTAGCAGGTGGAATTGATGAAGAAAATGTTTTAAAAGCTATTGAAGAGGTAAACCCTTATGGAATAGATATATCTACAAGTGTTGAATCTATAATAGATGGAAAAAGAATTAAAGATGAATTAAAAGTAAAAAGATTAATAGATAAAGTGAGGGAAAGACATGAAGGGAAGATTTAATGAATTTGGTGGACAATATGTACCAGAAACTCTAATGAATGCTTTAAAAGAGTTAGAAGAAGAATTTGAAAAAGCGATAAATGATAAAGATTTTTTAGAAGAATATATGTATTATCTTAAAGATTACACAGGAAGACCAAGCCCACTATACTATGCTGAAAATATGACAGAAGATTTAGGTGGGGCAAAGATTTATCTGAAAAGAGAAGATTTAAATCATACAGGTGCTCATAAGATAAATAACACTATAGGTCAAATACTTTTAGCTAAAAGAATGGGGAAGAAAAAGGTTATTGCAGAAACAGGAGCAGGGCAACATGGTGTTGCAACAGCAACTGTAGCAGCTAAATTTACAATGCAATGCAAGATTTTCATGGGAGAAGAAGATATAAGAAGGCAAGCCTTAAATGTTAAAAAGATGGAACTTTTAGGAGCTGAAGTTATATCAGTAAAAAGTGGAAATGGAACTCTAAAGGATTCTGTAAATGAAGCTATAAGGTATTGGGTTTCAAATGTAGAAGATACTTATTATATTATGGGGACAGCAGCAGGACCACATCCTTATCCTATAATGGTTAGAGATTTTCAAAGGATAATTGGTGATGAAGCTAAAAAACAAATACTTGAAAAAGAAGGTAAACTTCCAGATTATATAGTTGCACCAGTTGGTGGTGGAAGTAATGCTATGGGAATTTTCTATCCCTTTATAGAAGATAAAGAAGTAAAACTAATTGGTGTTGAAGGTGCTGGAAAAGGGATAGAAACAGGGGAACATGCAGCAGCATTAACTGCTAAGCAAACTGGAGTGTTACATGGAATGATGAGCTATGTTTTAAAAGATGATGATGGACAAATAAAAGAAGCATATTCTATCTCAGCAGGACTTGATTATCCATCAGTAGGACCAGAGCATGCTTATCTTTCCTCCATAGAAAGGGCTCATTATGATAGTGTAACTGATAGTGAAGCGGTAGATGCATTTCTTTATCTAACAAAAATAGAGGGGATAGTACCAGCTTTGGAATCATCTCATGGGTTAGCTTATGCAAAAAAAATAGCATCTACATTATCAAAGGATAAAATAATTATAATAAATATCTCAGGCAGAGGTGATAAAGATATGGATACAATAATAAAATATTTGGAGGATAATCATGAATAGAATAGATTTAAAATTTGAAAAATTAAAAAGAGAAAATAAGAAAGCTTTGATACCATTTATATCTTGTAGTGATCCTTCATTAGATGAAACTGTAGAAAATGTGTTAGAGCTAGAAAAGGCTGGAGCAAGCATTATTGAAATAGGTGTGCCTTTTAGTGATCCACTTGCAGATGGAACTGTAATTCAAGATTCATATTGTAGAGCATTAAAAAATGGATTTAAAGTTAAAGACATATTTATTTGTGGAAAGAAAGTTAGAGAAAAAAGTGAAGTTCCATTAGTAATAATGGTTTATTATAACTTAATCCATGCAAGAGGCGTAGAAAGATTTTTAAATGAAGCTAGAGAAGCAGGTTTTGATGGATTGATAGTTCCAGACATTCCATTAGAAGAAAGAGCAGAATTAAAAGAAAAATGCGAAGAAGAAGAGCTATTTTTAATACCTATTGTAGCGCCTACTTCAATGGAAAGAATAGAAAAAATAACAAAAAAAACTAAAGGATTTGTTTATTGTGTTTCTTCAAATGGAACTACTGGAGAAAGAACTAATTTAGATGAAGGGGTTAATAAATATTTAAATATGGTTCGAAAAAATACTGCAGTTCCAATATGTTTAGGTTTTGGTATATCTTCTAAGGAAGTTGTAAAAAAAGTTAAAGAATATTGTGATGGAGTAATTATAGGAAGCGCTATTGTAAGAAGACTTGGAGAAGAAAGAGTACAAGCATTTGAGTTTGTTTCAGATATAAGTAAAGAACTTTAATTATTTCATTATTGCTTCATTAAGGACAAAATACCTAAAGTTAACTATTTAAACACTTCAATGCTACTTTTACCAATACTTTAATAGATTATAATTTATGCAAGTGGTTAATATAATAGTGCCGGGCAAAATTTATATTAAATTTAGGGAGGTAACAGATATGTCTACAAATAGTGGAAGAAGCAGAAAATTAGTACCAGAAGCAGCTCAAGGATTAAATAGATTAAAAACTGAGGTAGCTTCAGAAATAGGATTATCAGACTATGAAAATACTGATAAAGGAAATCTTTCTTCAAGACAAAACGGAAGTGTTGGCGGATACATGGTTAAACACATGATTGAAAGCTATGAAAGAGGTCTAAAATAATTAGACAATTAGAACATTAACCAAAAACCATTTCCCAAATGCGACATAAATTCCTCCCAGCGGGCGAAGGATGGTAGAACAGATATAGACTTAATCTATATATGTTCTACTATTTTTTTATTATTAAAATTAATGTGATATTATAAAGCATATTTAGAATGTTAAGTATGATTAGCAAAAAATAGAAGTTAAGCTATAGTTAATAGGAATAAAAAATAGTATACTATAATATAAAGATTTATGAAATAAAATAAGGAGATTCAAATGAAAAGTGAAATAGTTAATGAATATTATAATTGGTTTAATTCTTATGTTAAAGAATTCTATGGAGAAGATAGTGTTGTAAATCAAAATATAGAGCTTAAGGAAAAACATACTCTGAAAGTTGCAAATCATGCTGTAAATATAGCAAAGTCATTGGAATTAACAAAGGAACAGGTTGATATAGCAGAAATAATTGGCTTATTTCATGATATAGGAAGGTTTGAACAATTTAAAAAGTATAAAACATTTAAAGACTATCTGTCAGAAAATCATGCACTTCTTGGAATTAAAGTTTTAGAAGAAAATAAGGTTTTAGAAAATTTAGAAGATAGTATAAGAGATATAGTAATTAAAGCTATAAGACTTCATAACACAAAAGAACTTCCACATGACTTGAATAAAGATGAAGCTATATTTTGCAAAGTAATTAGGGATGCTGATAAGCTTGATATTTTTAGAGTTATTGTAGAGTATGAAAAAGAAAGGGAGAGTAATCCTAATCCAGCTATTGATAATTTACCTTTTACAGAAGGTTACAATAGAGAACTTATTCAAGATGTTTTTATGGGTAGAAGAATTAGTAATAATTCACTATCAAATTATAATGATAGAAAAATATATGAATTAGGGTGGATATTAGATTTAAATTTTAAATTTTCACTTAATTATATAAAAGAGAAAAAGGTTTTGGAATCTCTTATTAATTGTTTGCCACAAAATGAAGAGATAGATAGACTTTATAAATTTCTTCAAGAATATATGGAAAAGTTTGAAGATTAATATTTTTTATACTAACTTTTATTTTAAATATGAATAAGGTATAATTCTTTATACAAAGAGGTGAACTAGATGGAATTTAAACTAACCGTATTAGAACTTGGAAAAACATTAAAAAAGGTTGAAGAAGATTATGGATTAAAAATGCTAATAAAGGCAGAGTTAAGTGGTGGATGGATGACAATGGTAGGAGAAGCTAGTATATCATCCATACCTAAAGAATATAAACCTGGTCTTAGTGCAAAGTTTGATAACATAGTAAGCGTTAAAATAAAGGATGACAATTTAGAAGGATCTACAATAAAACTAACTGGAAGACAAGACAAAAAGTTCAATGTTAAGATTGAGCCAGCAAGATATAAAGAAATACCTAAGAATGGTATAGGATTGAATCAAGTAAAATTAAATGAAAATGAATGTACATTAAAAATTGATGATAATATTACTTTCACAATTAAAGCTAAGGCTGAAGATGTAATAAAAATAATAGGTTAGAATATAACTATAAATATTATTAAAGTTATTGGATTAATTGAACTTCATTTGAGTAAAGTTTGATTAATCCAATATTTTTTATGGATTGAAGATATTTAAGGAGAAGATAATCAATGAGTAATAATGAATATTTTTATATAATAAATTACAACAGTAGAAGTGATAAAGAGCTATGCGATTTAGAAATGAAATATATATTTAACCAAATTCCAGATAAGAGGTGTGTTTTATCTAATATAGATACAAATCCATCAAGGAGTCCCTTTATAAAAGAAAAAATATCAATACTTTTTTCAGGAGATTCTTTAGAAGAATTAGTAAAGCAAGTAGTAGATAGAAATTTAGCTTTTGATGATTTTAAAGTAATTTATTTAAAATCAGGACATGATGATGTAGATTATAAGGAAAGGCTTAGAAGTGTAAGTGAAATAGGATATGTAATTACAGGAGAGCCCAATATTCATGAACCAAAAGTTGTAATTGGAATCTCTAAAATAAAAAATAGATGGATATTAGGCGAATATGATAAAAATAACTTCGAATGGCATATACATGATAAAAAACCTTATACTTATTCAAATTCTTTAAGTTTGAAATTAGCAAAATCTCTAGTAAATATAGCTGTAGGTAATGAGTTTAATTTAAAAGTAGTTGATCCATGCTGTGGAGTGGGTACAGTTGTTATAGAAGCATTAGATCTTGGAATAAATATTAAAGGGTATGAGATAAATGATCAGATAGCTGATAATGCAAAGAGAAACTTAGAATTTTTTGGCTTCACAAATGTAGTTGAAGAAAAAGATATGCATACAATTAAAGAAAATTTTGATGTTGCTATAATTGATATGCCATATGGAATATTTACACCAACCACTGATGAAAAACAAAATGAATTGATTAAATCAGCTGCTAGATTTACTAAAAAGTTGATTATTGTAACAATAAAAAACATGGATAATGAACTTATAAATGCTGGATTTAAAATTGTAGATAAATGTCAGATGAATAAAAACAAGTTTATAAGATATATTACAGTTTGTGAAATAGGTGATTAGGATGAAAAAAACAATAGGAATTCTTGCTCATGTTGATGCAGGTAAAACTACTTTTTCAGAGCAAGTACTTTATCATACAAATTCAATAAGAAACCTTGGAAGGGTTGATCATAAAAATTCTTTTTTAGACAACAATAGTATAGAAAAAGAAAGAGGAATAACAATTTTTTCTGAACAAGCCACCTTTCATTTAGGAGAGTCAAAGTACTTTTTAGTAGATACTCCAGGTCATGTGGACTTTTCATCAGAGATGGAGAGATCTATTGGGATAATGGACTATGCCATAGTGTTAATCAGTGGAGTTGAAGGAATAGAAGGACATACAGAGACTGTTTGGAATTTGCTTAGAAAATATAATATACCAACATTTTTCTTTATAAATAAGATGGATAGAGTTGGTTATGATAGAAAACGAGTAATAGATGAAATTAAAAGAAATTTCACAAAAGATGTATGCTTTCTTAAAGATGATTATTTAGAAGAGGAATCTGTAGTTGAATTTATATGTGAAAAAGATGAAGAATTACTTGAAAAGTATTTGGAAGGAACAGTTGAAAAGAATGAGGTTTTAGAGTTATTTAAAAAATTAATCAAAAGTGAAAAAGCATTTCCATGTTTTGAGGGGTCAGCACTTCAAGATATAGGAATTTCAGAATTCTTAGAAGCTTTGGAACTTTTAACAGTTACTAGATATAGTGAAGAAGGTAATTTTAAAGGAAGAGTATATAAAATTAATTACGATGAAAAAGGAAATAGAATAACATTCATTAAAGCTTTAAGTGGTGAATTAAAAGTTAGAGATGAATTCACTTTCAGTGGAGTTATAAATAAAGTTACATCTATTAAGCTTTTTAATGGAAATAAAGGACTAATACAAGAAAAAGTAGTAGCAGGAGATGTGTTTGGTGTTACAGGACTTACAGAAGTTTCAGCAGGACAAGGAATTGGTGATGTTGAAAATATAAACTATGAAATGGCTCCAACATTAACTTCTAAAGTTATATACAAAAAGGACTTAAATGTAAAGGATGTACTTTCTATATTTAAAATTCTAGATGAAGAAGATCCATCTCTAAATGTTATTTGGAATGAGTCGCTTCAAGAGATACATCTGCATATTATGGGTAAAATTCAATTAGAAGTTTTAAAAGAAGTATTAACTAATAGATTTAATTTAAATATTGAGTTTGGACCATGTAAGATTTTATATAAGGAAACAATAACTACTAGTGTTATTGGAAGTGGCCACTTTGAACCATTAAAGCACTATGCAGAGGTACATTTAGAGCTTGAACCTGGTGAAAGAAATAGTGGGATACAGTTTCAGAGCATATGTAGTGTAGATAATTTAAATATAGGCCATCAAAATCTTGTTAAAACTCATATATTTGAAAGAGATCATCATGGAATTTTAACTGGTTCTCCTCTAACAGATATGAAAATAACTTTAATAACAGGAAGAGCACATTTAAAGCATACTAGTGGAGGTGATTTTAGAGAAGCTACATTTAGAGCATTAAGACAAGGTTTAGAAAAATCAAATAATGTCATATTAGAACCATATTATAAGTTTAAAATTTCAGTTAAAGATGAGCATATAGGAAGGGTGTTGTCAGATATACAAAAATATAAAGGAACATTTGAGCCTTATGAAATACAAGATGGAATAGTATATATTATAGGAAGAGGACCTGTTAAAAATTTTATGGATTATAGTAGTGAGATTATAGCTTTCACAAAAGGAAAAGGAACTATAAGCTTATTGTTTGACGGATATGATTTGTGCCATAATGAAAAAGAAGTTATAGAGGAAATTAACTATGATAAAAATATTGATATAGAGTATACATCTACTTCAATATTTTGTTCTAAAGGGCAAGGGTATTTGGTGAGCTGGGATAAAGTTGATAAAGAAATGCACTGTGAAGTTTTAACTGAGATTTAAAATGGATTTAATAAGTTATCTATCAAATTTAACAAAACTTATTTAAAATTTTATTAAGGAGATGAAATGATGAAAGGTAAGTATATGATTATAATTTCTTTTGATGCTGTTTCTTCAGAGGATTTAGATATAATGAAGAAATTGCCCAATTTCAAAAAACTAATTGAAGAGGGATCCTTAATAAAGAATGTGGAGTCAATTTATCCAACCTTAACTTACCCAGCACATGTCACAATAGTGACAGGTAGACATCCCAAAAAACATGGAATAATAGATAATACTATATTTAAACCGGGAGATTTTAGTCCTAATTGGTATTGGTATAGAAAATATATAATAGGGGAAACAATATATGATTTAGCGAAGGAAAAAGGGCTTAAAACTTGTACTCTTTTATGGCCAGTAACAGGTAGAAGCGATGTGGATTATAACCTTACGGAAATATTTAAAACAAAGCCTTATCATAATCAATATATTCAGTCAGGAACTTCAGGATCATTATTATTTCAGCTTAAATTAAATAAAAAATTTGGACATCTTAGAAATGGAATTTCACAACCTTCACTAGATAATTTTGTGACGGAATCTGCTAAATATGTTATTGATAAATATACACCAGATCTTATGTTAATCCATTTTACGGATGTTGATACTAATAGGCATAATTATGGATATAGAAGTGAAGAAGCTCTTAACGCATTAGTTAGACATGATATTAGACTAGGTGAAATAATTGAAGTTTTGAAAAAGAAAGGTATATATGATAAAACAAATATAATAGCTCTAGGAGACCATAGTGCTATGGATGTTGATAAGATAATAAAATTAAATAGTCTATTTAAAGAACAAGGATTAATAAAATGTTCAAAAGATAGAAAGTTTATTTCTTATGATGCTATATGTAAAAGCCTAGATGGATCAGCTTACATTTATTTAAAGGATCCTAAAGATTCAGTTGTAAAAAAAGAAGTTGAAAATCTTTTAAAAGATGTTATGAATATGAAAGAGAAACCTATAGAATTTATTCTTAAAGATAAGGAAATAGAAGATGTTGGGGCAGACACAAAAGCTAGTTTTATGATTGAAGCAAGTAGTGGGTTTTATTTTGTAGATGATATCTATGGAGATGTTTTGGAAAAAATTAATCATGAAGAAGCAGGAAATCTTCCTCATAGATATAAGGCAATTCACGGATACTCACCTAAAAAAGAAAACTATGGGACCTTTTTTATAGGAAGAGGTAAAAACTTCAAAAAAGGAATAGTCTTAGAAGAGGGAAAAATAATAAATCATGGACCAACATTAGCAAGGATTCTAGGAGTTGAACTTAAAGACTGTGATGGAGAAGTGGTAGAAGAAATCCTTGAAAAATAAGGAGTGAAAGTATGAGAAATTTAAGTAAGGAAGAAAAAAGTTGGGCTTTTTATGACTTTGGTAATTCAGCATACTCAATGATAATAACATCAACTATTTTACCTATATATTTTAAATTATCTGCACAAGAAGGTGGAATTTCATTAACTGATTCTACTGCATATTGGGGGTATACAGTATCTATTTCAACACTTATTGTATCTCTTCTTGCTCCAATACTTGGTACTATTGCTGATTATAAAGGATATAAAAAGAAATTTTTCAAGTTATTCTTTATTATAGGAGTTATTTCAACATTGCTATTGGCTATAGTGCCCTCAGATAGTCCATTATTATTACTAGTTGCATATGCTTTTACTGTGGTTGGTTTTGCAGGGGCTAATATATTTTATGATTCATTTTTAGTTGATGTTACAGATGAAAGCAGGATGGATAAAGTATCAGCTTCTGGTTTTGCTTTTGGATATATAGGTAGCACTATACCATTTATAATTTCTATTGTAATTGTTCTATTATCACAAAAAGAAATAATACCATTTTCTATTTCACTATCTTGTAAAATTGCATTTGTAATTACAGCTCTTTGGTGGGGAAGTTTTACTGTACCTTTACTTAAGGATGTTAATCAGAAATATTATATAGATAAAGAACCTAAGATTGTACAAAGTTCCTTTAGAAGAATTATACAAACATTTAAAAATATAAAGGATCATAAAAACATATTTACATTTCTAATAGCATATTTTTTCTATATAGATGGTGTTGATACTATAATAAATATGGCTACTTCTTATGGTACAGATTTAGGTATATCTATGACTTCGTTACTTATAATATTGCTTTTAACTCAATTCGTAGCAGTTCCATTTACTCTTATATATGGAAAGTTAGCCAAAAGGATTGGAACTAAAAAAGTACTTTATTCAGGTATAATAACTTATACAGCAATTTGTATTTATGCCTATTTTATTAAAACAGCATTGGATTTCTGGATTTTAGCTATGGCTGTTGGTTCTGCTCAAGGGGGAATTCAAGCTATATCAAGAAGTTATTTTGCAAAACTTGTACCTAAAAGTAAATCTAATGAATTCTTTGGGTTCTATAATATTTTTGGAAAATTTGCAGCTATAATGGGTCCAGCATTAGTTGGAATAGTAACTCAGATAACAGGTGAATCAAATAAAGGTGTAATAAGCCTTGTTATATTATTTTTAATAGGAGGAATTATTCTTAGTAAAGTGAAATGTGAAGATGAACCTTTAAATGATTCTAATATGGAGAATGAGATGCAAAAATGCCAGTAGAAAAGATTTAAATAGCATGTATAAAAGTAAACTTTAATATTTATTATTTTTGTGTTATAATCTAAAAGAACTTTTCTTAAGAGATAATTCTTTTTAGAAGAGTGAAATATGTATAAATTCTAACAGAAAAGAGAAATCTAATCTGGAAGAGACTATAAATAATTGGGTTATTAACTTAGTGTTAATCTAAGTTTGTATTTCACAGATAGATTTAAGAGGTCTCCTTCCAAGATTTGAGGAGACCTCTTTTATAATTAGGAGGAAAAAATGAGTAGAATAGCTGTTATAAGTGCAATATTGGAAGATCCAAAGAGTAACCAAGGAGACTTTAATGATGTAGTTGCTGATTTTAGAGGCAGTATAAAAGGTCGTATGGGAATTCCTTATGATGATGGGATTTCAGTTATATCATTAACTGTAGTTGGTGATGTTGATGATATTAATAATTTAACCGGAAAACTAGGAAATGTTAATGGAGTTACAGTTAAAACAGCAATAGCCAAAAAGGAGGTTTAATTTTTTGGACATTTATAAAATTATAGATAAATTAGACAGAACAAATGAAGCCACGAGAGAGGAATTACTATTTTTATTAGATAATATAGATAGTGGTTCTAAAGAATATTTAATAGAAAAGTCCAATGAAACTAGGCTTAGAATTTATGGTAATAAGGTATATCTTAGAGGACTTATTGAATTTACTAATTATTGTGTAAGAAATTGTATGTATTGTGGTATTAGAGCCCAAAATAATAAAGCTGATAGATATAGGTTAACTAAAGAAGATATATTAGAATGTGCTGATATAGGTGATAGATTAGGGTATAAAACGTATGTATTACAAGGTGGAGAAGATCCCTACTTTACTGATGAAATTATGGTGGATATAATCAAAGCAATAAAAGATAAACATCCTAATAATGCAATAACCTTGTCTTTAGGAGAAAGAAGTTATGAATCTTATGAAAAGATGTTCAAAGCAGGAGCTGATAGATATCTTTTAAGACATGAAACTGCATCAAAAGAACTTTATGGAGCCTTGCATCCAGGGGCAAGTTTTGAAAATAGACGAGATTGTTTAAATAATCTAAAGAAAATAGGTTATCAAATAGGTGCAGGTTTTATGGTTGGATTACCTAACCAAACAAATGAAGATTTAGTTAAAGATTTGATGTATATTAAAGAACTAAACCCAGAAATGTGTGGGATAGGACCATTTATACCTCAAAAGGATACTCCTCTTGGAAAAGAAGATGGGGGGACATTGGAGAAAACAACAACTCTATTGGCAGCAATAAGATTATTATTGCCAAATGTACTACTTCCTGCAACAACAGCTTTAGGAAGTATTCATCCCCTTGGAAGAGAACAAGGATTAAAGGCAGGAGGAAATGTAGTTATGCCTAATTTATCGCCTACTAGAGTAAGGGACAAGTACTCGCTTTATGATGGAAAGATATGTACAGGTGATGAAGCTGCTGAATGTAGAAAATGTATTGAAGGTAGAATAAATAGATCAGGATTTGAAGTAGAAATTACAAGAGGAGACAATATAGAATGGCAGGGGAGAGAAATATAATGTTTGTTAATAGAGAATATATTGAAAATTTACTAGAGGAATCAAAAAAAGTTTCAGCAGAAGATGTTCAAGCTGTTTTAGACAAAGCTGAAAAGAGACAAGGGTTAAATCACAAGGACATAGCAGTGTTATTACAAGTAGAAGATGAAAATCAACTAAAAAAAATGTATGAGATAGCAGGACAAATAAAGAAAGATATTTATGGAAAGAGAATAGTATTGTTTGCTCCATTATATGTAAGTGATTATTGTGTAAATAACTGTGTTTATTGTGGCTACCATAGTTGTAATACCTTTAAAAGAAGAAAGTTAACTCAGGAAGAGGTTGCTGAAGAAGTAAGAATTTTAGAAAAAATGGGTCATAAAAGATTAGCATTAGAGCTTGGGGAAGATCCAGTTAATGCACCAATAGAATATGTTTTAGATACATTAAAAACAATTTACAACACTCAAAAAGATAATGGAGAAATTAGAAGAGTTAATGTAAATATAGCAGCAACAACAGTTGAAGAATATAAGATGCTTAAAGAAGCTGGAATAGGTACTTATATATTATTCCAAGAAACTTATCATGAACCAAGTTATAAGAAAATGCATCCAAATTGTATGAAAAGTGATTATGAGTATCATTTAACAGCTTTTGATAGAGCTATGGAAGCTGGAATTGATGATGTTGGTGCAGGAGTATTATTTGGACTAGCTAATCCTAAGTTTGAAGTATTAGGACTTATGATTCATAATGAACATCTTGAAGAAAAATATGGGGTAGGTTTCCATACTATATCTGTACCAAGACTTAGACCAGCAAAAGGAGTTTCATTAAAACAATTTCCACATTTAGTAGATGATGAATTATTTCAAAAATTAGTTGCTATAATAAGAATAGCAGTACCATTTACAGGGATGATTATATCAACTAGAGAAGATGCAGATATGAGAAGAAAGTTATTGAAATATGGAATATCTCAAATGAGTGCTGGTTCTAGTACTGGTGTTGGAGGATATAAAGAAAGAGAAGAAGGAAATGAAGTTTCTCAATTCAAAACTAACGATGATAGAAGTCCTATTGAGATTTTAAATGAACTTATAGATGATGGTTATATACCAAGTTATTGTACTGCTTGTTATAGAAAAGGTAGAACAGGTGAAAGATTTATGAGATTAGCTAAATCAGGAAACATACAATATGTATGTGAACCAAATGCTATGTCTACTTTAATGGAATATGCTCTTGATTATGGTGATGAAGTATTTAAAGAAAAAGTAGAAAAATTAGTAAGAGAGCTTGCAAAGGATATTAAGAGGGATGATATTCGTGAAATGTTCTTAAATAATTTAGAAAAATTAAAAAATGGTACAAGAGATTTATATGTTTAAAATTAAATAGTAAAATGGAATGAAAAGTGATTGTTGAGAAGCATCACTTTTTACTTCATTTAAGGAAAGTAATTGCATTATTTTATACACTTTTTAGCAAACTATGTTAGAGGTGTTTTTATAATGAATAAGAAAGTGTTAAAATTTGTTACTATAATGATTTGTACAATAGTATTTATCTCATTTAAATATTTGGTAGATAAAAATGATTTAAAAATGAAAAGAGCAGATGCTATCTCTGCTAATATGATTGATCTAAGTAATAATTTAGTAATCCCCCCATTAAATGATGATATAAAAATTATAAGACCATTAAAGAAGAAGATTTATACAAGAGAAGAAACTATAACTTTTTTAGGCATGGCAGATCCAAATAAAGATTTAAAATTAAATAATAAAAAGATTGATGTTTATTACACTGGAAACTTTGTATTGGAAGTTCCCTTAAGTGTTGGAATAAATAATCTTAACTTTTCCTTAGGTGATAAAAAGTTAAGTTATATAGTTATAAGAGAGTTTAGTGTTATAGACTCTATTAGACCTTCTAAATTAGTGAATATCGAGGGGGGAATGGATATTACTATTACAGCAAGATTATATTCTGGTTCAAAGGCATATGCAGAGCTAAATGGAGAACATATTGAACTTAAAGAAGTAGAATCAAATAAATATCTTTCTGCTCGAGGGACTTCATATGTAAATTTTATTGGAAACATTACTACAAATGAAGTTAAGGAAGAGAGTAATTTAGGACATATTGTAATACATAGTGTTTACAATGGAGTGAAGGAGACTAAGTCAGGGGCAAGAGTCATATTAAATAAACCTCAAATTAAAGAGAGTGTAGGAGTTATTAATAAGGATAGTTCTTTTGTGTATGACAATAAAACAATTTCTGTAATTCCATTAAATGAAGTTTATCCTTTAGCAAAGGGAACAGAAGATTATATAACTTCAAAAATTATAGTTGATGAAAAAGAATATTATAATTTGGCTTCTGGAAAACGGGTAAAAACTGAAGACATTGATATTGTTCCATATAAAGTGTTTGAAAAAAGTAAAATCACCAATATATCAGTTTTTGAAGAAGATAATAATGTATTAGTAAAAATAGATAAAAATAATAAATATCCATACACTTTTTTAACTGATGATATAGGTTTTAAAGATATGAAAAATCAAGATTATTCATTGGATGATTATAAATTACAAAATATCAAAATATATTTTGACTATGATGATAATACGAAGGCTAAAATTAAATTTAAAAGAAATTTTTTATTTAAAGATGCAAGTCTACATGAGGAAAATGGAAAAAACTATCTATATTTAAATTTGAAGGATTCCAATAAATATAATGGGCATTTTGCTTATTATGATGAAGATGGAAGTCTCATTTTTAAATTTAAAGATAAGAAAAAGTCATTAAAAAATATGAAAATTGTCATAGATCCTGGACATGGATTAATAGAAAATAACAAATTAGATCCAGGCGCGTTGGGGTTTAATTGTATTAATGAAAATTTTTTGAATTTGGAGATTTCAAGGTTAGTTGAATATAAGTTAAAAGAGCGTGGGGCTCATGTAGTAAGATTAGAAACTGAAAATACTAGTTATCCATTAAAGATTAGAGGAAGTAAAGGATATGAAAATGATGCAGACCTTTATATATCAATTCATCATAATTCAGGTGGTTCAGGTAAATTGAATGCAAATGAAAGTTATTATTTTACACCCTATTCAAAAGATTATGCTAAAAGCATAAATGAAAGTTTAACTAGTTGCTACAATAAGGTTCTTTATAAAGGTTCTAAAGGGGATTATAGTAGAGGATTTAAATATAATTATTATACAGTGACACTAGAAAGAGAAAATCCATCAGTGCTTATTGAAGTTGGATATATTGATAATCCAGTATTTTTTGATAAAATTATCAATGAAGAATGTCAAATAAAAATAGCTAGTTCAATTGTGGATGGAATAGAAAAATCTATAAAATAAATAAAAAAGTTCTAATTGTTGTGTTATAATTAATTGAAATATAACTTTAAATAATAGAGGATAAATGATGAGAAAAGTATTAAAGATACTATTTAGTAGAATTATAATTACAGGAGTATTATTAATTTTACAATTAACTATACTAGGTTTTGGAATATGGCATCTTAGTGAATCATTTGTATATATGTATGTATTGTTTATATGCATAAGTATATCAGTTATGGTTTATATAGTTAGTAGAACCGATAACCCCTCTTATAAGTTAGCTTGGGCAGTACCAGTTTTATTAGTACCTGTTTTTGGAGGCCTTTTTTACCTCTTATTTGGTGGTAATAAAATAGGTAGGATTTTAAAAAATCAAATAGAATCTACATACCATGAAACTATAGGATTATTTTATCAAGATAAAAACATAATTAGAGAAATTGAAGAAATGGATAAGTCTGTAGCAAATCAGATAAAATACATAAATAATTTAGCAACATTTCCTATATATAAAAGGACATCTTCTGAATATTTATCACCAGGAGAAGAGTTTTATGAAAAGTTAATATTAGAATTAAAAAAAGCAAAGCATTATATATTTATGGAATATTTCATAATTCATACAGGCGAAATGTGGAATAATATATTAGATATACTTATAGAAAAAGTAAGAGAAGGTGTTGATGTAAGGTTAATATATGATGATATAGGGTGTATTAAAACCTTGCCCAATAAATATTATGAAGAACTCAGAAAGCTTGGGATTAAAACAGTAGTATTTAATCAATTAGTACCAGTTTTATCTTCTGTAATGAATAACAGAGATCATAGGAAGATTACAGTTATAGATGGGCATACAGCTTTTACAGGTGGAATTAATATAGCTGATGAATACATAAATCAAATTGTAAGATTTGGTCACTGGAAAGATGCTTCTATAATGATTAAAGGTGATGCTGTATGGAGCTTCACTATGATGTTTTTGCATGTTTGGAAGTTTAGTACTAAAGAAAAAATAGATTATGAAAAGTATAAACCAGATGTTTATTTAGAGGATGAGTTTATAGATGATGGATATGTTCAACCTTATGGAGACAGTCCTTATGATGATGAATTAGTAGGAGAAAATGTTTATTTAAATATAATAAATAGAGCAAAAGATTATGTTTATATAAGTACTCCTTACTTAATTATTGATAATGAACTTGTAACAGCTTTAACTTTAGCTGCTAAAAGTGGAGTTGATGTCAGAATTTTAACTCCTCATATAGAGGATAAGTGGTATGCTCATATTGTAACTAGGGCTTACTATGCTCAGCTTATTATAGCTGGAGTAAAGATATATGAATATACACCAGGTTTCATCCATTCTAAAACCTTTGTTTCGGATGATTCAGTAGGAACTATAGGTACAATTAATCTTGATTATCGGAGTCTTTATTTGCATTTTGAATGTGGAGTTTTTTTATACAAGACAAAGTCGGTTATGCAAATCAAGGATGATTATTTAAAGATGCTAGAAATAAGCCAAAGAATTACCTTGGAAGATACAAAAAAGATTAAGTGGTCTAACAGAGTTTTAAGGTCATTACTTAAATTGTTTGCTCCGCTTATGTAATAACTCCCTAAAGTAAATATACTTTAGGGAGTTATTTTTATCCAAGATTTGAGAAAGGGTTATGTATTTGGTATATTAAGAAAGGATAGAAATGGAGGAGTTATAAATTATGGAGAAAATTTTTATTATAGAAGATGATGAAAAAATAAGAAAAGAGATAACTACATTTTTAATTAGATATGGTTATGAATGTGAGTATTCAAGTGATTTTGAAAATATAACCAACATAGTATTAGACTCAGGATCACATTTAATACTTTTAGATATAAATTTACCATATTATGATGGTTATTATATTTGTCGTGAAATTAGAAAAAAATCAAATATTCCAATAATAGTGGTTACAAGCAGGCAAAGTGAAATGGATGAGCTTATGAGTATGAATCTTGGTGCAGATGATTTTATAACAAAGCCTTATAATACTCAAATACTATTAGCACACATAGCCTCTGTATTAAAAAGAACCTATCAGAATGTAGATAATGATGTATTGTCTTTTAATGGCTTGATATTTAATATGTCAACAAGTTCTATAAGGTATAATGGAGAAGATATGGAATTAACTAAAAATGAAAGTAAAATTTTAAATATATTGATGAAGAAAAAACAATCAATTGTATCTAGAAATGAAATTATGGATTTTTTATGGCAATCAGATGAATTTGTAGATGATAATACATTAACAGTAAATATTAATCGTCTAAGAAGAAAACTTGAAAATCTAGGGGCAAAAGATTATATACAAACAAAGAGAGGACAAGGTTATATATTACAATGAAGTTAAGATTATTTTTTATTGAAAGAATAGGTTTCATAATAGCTAATATTTTAATTATAGCTTTTATAATTTTACTCCTTAATGGTTTAAAGGTAGATACTTATGCAATAATACTAATTTCATGTTTAGTTTTTTTATTAAATATATCATTATTAATCTATGAATACTTAAGTAAATCATCTTTCATTAAAAAGTTAAATATAAATATGGATAATTTAAATGAAAAATACCTAATAAGTGAGATAATAAGTGAACCTAATAAAGATGAGCATATTGCAATTTACAATATATTAAAAGAATGTAATAAATCCATGAATGATAAAATAGCAGAGATAGAGCTTGAAAATAAAGATTATATGGAATTTATAGAACTTTGGATTCATGAAGTTAAAACACCAATTGCATCAACAAAACTATTGATTGAAAATTATAGAACTCCTACATTAAATAGTATTGAAGAAGATATAAATAAAGTAGAAGAATATATTGAACAAGCATTATTTTATGCAAGAAGTTCAGCAGTTGAGAAGGATTTTATTATAAAAAAATTAAATCTTGAAGAGATGGTGAATTCAGTTATAAAGAAAAATTCAAAAACTCTTATAGAAAAATCAATAAGAATTCAAAAAGATAATTTAAAGAATCATGAAATATATTCAGATAAAAAGTGGATAGAATTTATTTTACATCAAATAATATCAAATTCTATAAAATATTTTGATAAGAAATTTAAAGTACTAAATTTTTCAGTAGAAGAGCAAGAAAATTCTTTAGTTTTACATATTAAAGATAATGGATTAGGAATGAGTGAAAAGTCAGTAATAAAAGCATTTGATAAAGGTTATACTGGTGAGAATGGAAGGATATTTAAAGAAGCTACAGGAATTGGGTTATATCTTTGTAAAAAACTTTGTAATAAACTAGGTCTTGGAATATATATAACCTCAACATTAGGTGAAATGACAAAGGTGTCTATTGTATTTCCCAAAAATAAGATGATGATATTAGAGGATTAAGCAAGTAGATATGTGACAAAAATGTAAGGCTTGTGTCATGTTATCTTATGGAAGAAGTTATCTCAAAAAGGTAATATTAGCCTATAAGATAAAGGAGGAAATAATTATGAATAAAGAAATATTAAAAGTCATTAATATACAAAAAATTTATGGGACAAGAGGAAATGTTACTAAAGCCATTAATGATATAAGCTTTGAAGTTTCAGAAGGTGAATATATTGCTATAATGGGTTCATCAGGTAGTGGAAAAACTACTTTATTAAACTGTATTTCGACTATAGATAGAGTAACAAGTGGTCATATATTAATAGGAAATGAAGATATAACAAAATTAAAAGAAAAAAAATTATCTAAGTTTAGACGTGAGGAACTTGGGTTTATATTTCAAGATTTTAATCTTTTAGATACTTTAAATTCTTATGAGAATATAGCTTTAGCTCTAACTATATGTAATGTTAATCCTAAGTCTATTGATAATAGAGTTAAAGAAGTATCAGAAAAATTAAATATAACAGATATTTTATACAAGTTTCCATATGAAATATCAGGAGGGCAAAAGCAGAGAGTTGCAGCTGCAAGGGCACTTATAACTAATCCTAAACTAATCCTTGCAGATGAGCCTACAGGGGCTCTAGATTCTAAATCTGCAAAGATGCTACTTGAATCTTTGGCTTATTTAAATAATGAATTAAACACAACTATAATGATGGTAACTCATGATGCTTTTTCAGCTAGTTTTGCCAAAAGAATTCTCTTTATAAAAGATGGAAAAATATTCAATGAATTAATTAGAGGAAAAGATACTAGGAAAGAGTTTTTCAATAGAATTATAGAGGTAATAACACTCCTTGGAGGTGACCAAAGAGATGTATTCTAAATTATCCTATAGAAATATGAAAAGAAGCTTCAAAGATTATACAGTATATTTTTTAACATTAATTTTTTCAATTTGTCTATTTTATGTATTTAACTCAATTGATGCACAAAAGGTAATGTTAGATATTAATGAATCACAAAAAAGTGCATTCAAGATGGTAAGTTTTTTTATGGGTATTGCTTCAGTTTTTATAACCTTTATATTAGCTTTTTTAATTATTTATGCAAATAATTATTTAATTAAAAGAAGAAAAAAAGAATTAGGCATATATATGGTTCTGGGAATGGATAAAAATAGAATTTCTAAAATATTATTTGTGGAAACTTTATTCATTGGAGTTATTTCACTTGTGCTTGGTTTGATATTGGGAATTTTTGCTTCTCAAGGATTATCATTATTAACAGCTAAAATGTTTGAAGTAGATTTAATTAGTTTCAAATTTATTTTTTCTAGTAGTGCTTGTATTAAGGCAATATTATATTTTGGTATAATATATATTTTAGTTGGAATATTTAATACTGTATCTATTAGAAAAATAAGACTTATAAATTTATTAAATGCTTCAAAAAAGAATGAAACTCTTAAAGTAAAGCATTTATATTTATCTGTTATATTGTTCATAATAAGTGTTATATGTATAGGAACAGGGTATTATATTATTATTAAATATGGTATAGCAGAACTGGATAATAAAGTTTTGATTTCAATAATTTTAGGATCAGTTGGAACTTTACTTTTATTTATGAGCCTTTCAGGATTTTTGCTTAAATTGATACAAAATAGTAAAAAAATTTATTTGAAGCAATTAAATATGTTTTTACTAAGACAAATTAATAGCAAGATTAATACAACATTTATTTCAATGACATTTATATGTTTAATGTTATTTATTTCAATATGTACTTTATCTGGTGGCTTGCAACTTAATAAAGTTTTGAATAGAGAACTAAAAGAAGTAACCCCTCATAATGTTTGTATTTATTCTTATAAAGGAGAAGATTTACTAACACCATTAATAGAAAATAAATTCAATTTTAATAAGTATACTGATAAATATCATTATTATAATACTTTTATTGATAATTTAATATATAGTGACTTTTTGGATAGCAATTCAATGGAAAAGAATAAAAATATTTTCCCTATTTTTAACAATCAAGATATTCCTATAATGAAACTTACAGATTTTAATAAGGAACTTGAAATGTTAGGAGAGCAGCCTATAACTTTAAATAAAGATCAGTATGCCATAAACAGTGATGTTAAGGATATATTTGAGACTGTTGAAAATACTTTGAAAGGTAAGAAAACTATAAAAATTAATAATAAAATATTGACTCCAGCAAAAGAGAATGTTATTGAAAAAACTTTTAATTCTGGAATGGTAAGGAATAATATATGTACAATAGTAGTAGATGATTCTTTAATAACTAATCAAAAAATATATAATTCATTTTTGAATTTTGACTATAAAAATAGGGATTATAGTTTGGAGCAGGATTTAAGTAATGATTTAGACAAAGTACAATCTTCAGTAAAAGATAAAGAGTATTTTTATATAACTGATACTAAAATTAAAAGTAGTTCACAAGGATTATCAGTTTCCTTTGCTTATTTAGCCATATACCTTGGAATAGTATTTGTTATTACTTCTGCAGCAGTATTAGCAATACAGCAATTGTCAGAGTCAGATGATAATATAGAAAGGTATACTCTATTAAAGAAAATAGGAGTAGATAATCACATAATATATCAATCCTTATTTAGGCAGATTGGAATATATTTTATTATGCCATTATTAGTAGCTATTATTCATTCTGTAGTTGGATTAAAAATATCATTAAATATAGTTAATCTTTTTGGGTCAGGAGTAAAAATTACAGATCTTATATCTATTAGTGGGTTATTTATAATTGTTGTTTATGGTGGATATTTCTTAGCTACGTATTTTGGTGCTAAAAATATAGTGAAAAATAAAATTTAAAAATACTTCAGTTAAATGTAAAGTTATTAACTGAAGTACTAAGAAGTTATTAGTATAGAAAATAGTAGCTTCTTTTTCTTCATATTTTCTTCATGACCTTGGAAACAATACTTATAACAGGAGATGTATTGAAGATATCAGCTATGACAAGACCTGATTATATAGCAGAAAGAAGGGTATTGTAGAAATTATAAAAACTAACTACGAAATTTGTAGTTAGTTTTTATGTGATATATATTAAAATCTTTTAAATTTTTGTAAATATAAACTTATAGCAATGGTAATAGCATAATCATAAATCAAGAATACTATTTGACCTCCTAAAAATAAAGCCCAAGTAGGCAAGTTGATCTTTAAATCACCTAATATAGTTGACATAAACATTAGGCCTATTATAAGTATAATATTAAAGAATATAAGCTTTAGTACTATTTCTATTGGCATTTTATTAAGCTTTTCAATAAAATATTTAGCTATCCCATAAATTCCAAAAAACATACCATACATGATTGTATAGTTAATTGGAAGAATGAAAAAACTAATAATAGTACTTGCTATATAAACAAAAAAAGCAGTTTTTATATTGCTTCTAATGATACAAATAGGAATAAAACAGGAAGCAACAGTTAATATTGCAAAAGTATTTATTGGTATAATAGTTGTTAAATATAAAGTTATTACACTTAAAGCCACCATTATTCCCCCAAGAGTTATATCTTTAGCTTTCATAACTTCCTCCTTAAAATTAATTTTAACAACAGCCGATTAAATCTCCACCCATACACTCACAAATACTATCTAAACACCAAAGTTGCATACAGCAATCACATGCATTAGCAGAATTTTGTGTTGTTCTATAGGGGCTTCCATAACCAGTAGTTCTTCTATTTAATTGTTCTAATGTTTGTCTATATTCAAAATTGTTAGGATCCATATTAGATGCTGTCCTAATGTTTTGTAGAGCAGAATCATACCAACCTTTATTCATATGTACTACTCCCATTAAAAAGTACCATTCTGCAGATCTTTCTGTGATTTTATTTAGTATAGCCTCAGCATTTCTGGTATCATTTCTTTGAAGATATGCTCTTGCACTTGCTAAGTCTTGAGAATAACTTCCTGTATTATTAGAACTATATGAGCCAGAAGAAGAAGTAGTAGAATATGAATTTTGATTGCTACTTCCACTTGATAAAATTCTATAAGCTTCATTAACCTCTGCTAACTTTTGTTGTGCAAGTTCCTGAAGAGGATTATCTCTATATTGATCTGGATGATATTGCTTAACTAATTTTCTATATGCACTCTTAATTTCTTCTTGTGAAGCACCTTGCTTTACACCTAAAATCTCATATGGATTCATGGGTAAGTCACTTCCTTTCTTATTCTTTGTATGTGTTAAATTATTCTAGTTATGATTATACCATAACTTTAAAGCTCTTAAATGTAATTATTATGTAAATGTTCATTTTTTTTAGATTTACATCCACTAGAAGCAGCTGTATATTTGTCCATCATGCCTAAGTTTATTATGTTTTCTAGAATTTCTCTATTTCTTTGAAGATCTAGTTCAGCTAAAATATCTCTACAAGTGCAAGCACAATTTAATATGCTAAATTCCAATCTATCTAGAATTGTTTTTAAAAATTCATCATAATGTAAGTTATCTGAATTATAAAGAAAATTAATAGGGTTAAATTTATTCTTTTCCATATCATCCTTCAAATCATCTAAAGCATCAACTAGGTATATCCATTTTCCTAAAGAATATCCTAAATTATAGAGTTTCTCTCTTGTTATTACAGAATCATTAATTATATCATAAGGATACAATTCTAAAATTTTACCAACAATAATGCTAAAAGGGTCACATATTTCATCAATTGATGTAAAAGTTTTTGACTCTTCAAGTTTTGATAAGTTATTAAGATTTTCTTTTATAATATCATTTATATGGGTAATTGATTCAGAAAACTTATTTTTGTAAGGTTTTAAACCAAGTGCCAAAGTTTTACTCTTAAGGTCTTTATCATCATGAACATCATCTAATAATTTAAAGTAAACTAATGAAACATTCATATTTGCAGCATAGCTTAATGCATTATTATCTAAAACTATTAATTTTTTATTTGTAGGATGAGACATACAACGTCTTCCTTCAACCTTAACTTTTTCAGGATTTAATCCATCTAAAAGTAAGGATAAAAAAGTCATATCATAATTTAAAGTCATTCTGGGGATGTTTCCAAAATGCTTTTTTATACTAAAACATAATCCGCAATAATATGCTTTAAATTGATTAAATTCTCTTATTTTAAGTTCTGATTTAAGAGGAACTACATATCCAAACATAAAAGCCTCCAATTTATTTAATAAACCTATTATACATAATAAATTTCCAATGTACAATTTAACATAGAAAATGAAGAGGTAGTATTTTTAGATTATACTAGAGCATACTAAATTTAGAATAAATATAGAAAGGAGCAATTAAAATGCCATTACCAGTTGTTACTTCTATAATATCTGCATTATCAATTATAGCTGGTTCTCTAGTTGGAGCCTTTTGTAGTTGGAAAATTAGTAAAAAAATAAATTTAGAAAGAATGAAAGAAGAATATAAAATTATAAAAGAAAACCGTAAATATGAAGATACATATAGGGCAAAAGAAATTTGTAAAAATGCTAATGTAATAAGACTTGATATTTCAACAGCATTATTTCAAAGTATAAGAAGTATAAAAAATAATCAAGAAGAAAAAAAATATTTATATAGCCTTCCTGTTAATAAAAATTATTCTGAAGCGGTTGCTTCATTAAGTGATAGATATTCATTAAAAGAACTTAGTTCTATTTATCAATTGTATGGGATTATAGAAAAAGTCAATAGAGATATTCATTCATGGAGTTTAGGTGATGATAAAGCTTACGAAAAGGTTAGAGCCGGATTTAGAAGTGTACTATATAAAATATATAATGAGAACTATGAAAATATTATAAAGATAGATCCAGATAAAATATGTTATGAAGATTTGTACAAAAATGATTATATTAAAGAGTCATATAAAAATATACTTGCAAAGTTGGATGAGCTATGTGTAGTTGAGAACTTATTGGAAAATAATGAGGTTTAAGAAAAATTTAAGAAAAAATAAGATAAATTTAATTGAATATCATTAACAAAATATATAAACTAAAAGTGTACTAAGATAAATAGTACACTTTTATCATTTTAAGGGGGAGCATATGAAAAAATCAAAAATTATAACAGCTATTGGAATATTTATAATATTAACAGTGGTCCTTTCAAATATAGGGAAACATTCTAATTACACAAAAAGGATACATTTCAATTCAACACAAGAATTATTAGAAGAGCTAAATTCAAAACCGTTAGCTGCATTTAAGAATGAAAGTCGAAATTATAATAATTTAGTTTATAGTGATACTTTTAATGAATGTCTTTCAAAACGAAAAAGAATTACTTCTCCTGCAATAGATTACAGTAAACTAGATGTAAAAATAAATCAAGATAAAAATACTGAAGAAGATAGAAATAAGATAATAAATAAATATTTATCTTTAGGAAAGAATTTGAAAAAATTTGATAAACCTGAAAAAATAGAAGGATACAATTTAAGTGGTACATCTGAAAATATATATAGCAAACACACAGAAAAGATAAATATGGATGTTGTAATGATTGATGAAGGAGAGGGATGGGTTATAGATTACTTTTTAATTAATCCACAAGGTGATAAAAATGATTGAAATAAATATTAATAGCTCAATTCCATTATATGAACAAGTTAAAATAAAGATTAAAGAACTTATTTTAAAAGATGCTTTGAGAGAAGGAGATAAACTACCATCTATAAGAGAATTAGCTTGCATTATAACAGTTAATCCAAACACCATAAGTAAATCTTATTTGAGTTTAGAAAGAGATGGTTTAATAGAGACTATAAAAGGAAAAGGTACTTATATCAAAACAGGTGCAAATCAAATTTTAAAAACAGAAAGTATCAATAGCCTTGAAAAAGACATCTCAAATCTATTAAGAAATGCTTTAAATCTAAACTTTACATTTACAGAAATTGTTAAAATAGAAAAGGAAATATATAAAAATATGCAGGGGGAAAAGAATGGTAGAAATTAAGAATGTTTCATTAAGCCTTGATGATAAAGAGATTTTACATAACATAGATTTGAATGTGGAAAAAGGTAAAATTTATGGATTAATAGGGCCAAATGGAGTAGGAAAAACAACACTGATTAAGTGTCTTAGTGGAATTTATAAGCCTAGCACAGGTGAGGTTTTATATGATGGTGAAAATGTATATAATTCACCTAAAGTAAAAATGAAACTTTCTTATGTAGCAGATGAGAATAACTTTTTTTCATCATTTTCAGTTAAATCTATATTAAAATATTATAAACTTGCCTATAAAAATTTCAATGAAGATAAATTTCATAAAATAAATAAAATATTTAAAATTCCACTAAAGAAACATCTTTATCAATTATCTAAAGGGATGAAAATGAGAGTTGCATTACTTATGGCATTAGCAGCTGAAACAGAATATTTGATATTGGATGAGCCTACATCTGGACTAGACCCAATATTGAAAAATAAATTATTAAAACTTTTAGTAAATGAAGTAGCTACTAGAAATGTAACAATAATAATAAGTTCTCATCATCTTAATGAACTTGAAAGAATATGTGATGATGTTGCTATTTTAGATGGTGGAAAAGTATCCTATAAAAATACATTAGAAGATATGAAAAAGAAAATAAAAAAGCTCCAGGTTGCCTTTGATGCGCCAACTTACGAAGAAGATTTAAATATTAAAGGGATTTTTAAAATTTCTAGAGTTGGTAGGGTATTTACAATAATAACTGATAATTATGGAGATGAGCTTTTAAATGAAATTGAAAGATTTAATCCTCTGTTTATTGAAGAAATAGATTTAAATCTTGAAGATATATTTATTTATAAGATAGATGAGGAGGATTTAGATGAAGACATTATATAATAAAGCTCTATTATATCAGTATTATCATTCAGGTAAATGGGCATTATTTTTAGGTGCTGGTGCTTTTGGAGCGTTTACTTATATGAACTTAAATAATGAGATAACTTTTTTAAAAAGGAATATATCATCTTTGGAAAGTGATAAACTGATAAGTTATGCTCCTGAAAATATAATAAGTCTATTCTTTGTGTTATTTTTGGTTTATATGATGATTACAGGAATAAATAAAAGGAACAATTTAACGTTTTTGACCTGTGGGCCTTATAGTAAGGAAGAAATAAAGAAAAATCAAAGTATTTTTTTATTTGGAAGTTTATTAATTTTTGTTTTTATTTATGCTTATATTAATTTTTGTGTATTTTATAGAGAACAAGAACTTTTGATGCTTGCAGATAAACCTGTAATTATGCTTTTAAGAAATATTTTCAAAATGGTTATATGTGGACTAGCTTTTGGTGCTTATTTACTTTTAATGGACTGTTTATTTTCAAATATTGGAATGATGCTTTTTATGTTAATCATTACACCCATAGTATTTGTTGTAGATAACGTAATGATTATGTATTTGGGTGATGCTTTTAAAAGTTATTCAATTGTTACTGGTAATTGGATAGATAATTTTTTTAATTATATTTTTTATTCCAACATTAATCAAGAATTTGAATTTAGTTATGAAATAGGTATTATTATATGTATACTATTTATTACTATTATTGCATTTAGTCTTACATGGATAATAAATAAAAAACTGATAATTAATAATATTAATAAGTTATTTTGCTTTCCTATTGTAGAAAAAATATTTTATTGGGTATTTTCGTTTAGTGTCTTATTATTAATTTCAACTATTTTGATTTTTACCAATTATAGATCACAATATGTACAAGATTTATATTTCCAAAATGGAAGAACATTAAAGGGAACTATTATAGTGACCTTAGTTATTGTTGTAATAGCAATAACTGCAACTTTTATGGAGAAAGTAATTAGAAAGTTTATGAAAAGATTTATATAGATTTAAATTTCTTATGTAAAATAAAAGTATCTAGAACAAAACTCCTAGGTAAAGAATACAATATAGTAATCAAATGAATAGGAGTTGAGTAACTATGTCAAAATGTTGCTGTAGACCAGTTAACAGTTGTTGCAATGTTAATAGAAATAACTGTTGTGGTGGTGGCTTTGGTCAGAGTCCTTTTGGAAACTGTGGTGGTGTATTTCCACTTATATGGCTAATGCTAATATTTGGCGGATTCGGCATGGGCGGTTTCGGTGGCTGTGGCGGTTTCCGTGGTGGTTGGTTCTAGTAAAAGACCTAAAGGGCATCAAAATTGATGCCCTTTAATATTGTTAAATAAACTTTAAATTGAAATTTTTAGAACATAAGGATATAATCAACTTGAATTAAAAACATGGAGTGATTATTTTATGGAAGAAAGATTACAAAAATATATGGCAAGATGTGGTATAGCATCTAGACGAAAGTGTGAAGAAATAATTTTATCTGGAAAAATTAAGGTTAATGATATTATTATAAGTGAACTAGGAACTAAGGTTAATAGTATTAAGGATAAAGTTGAGTATGAAGGAAAGTTGATTTTACCAGAAGAAAAAAAAGTATATATTATGTTAAATAAACCAGAAGGTTATATAACATCTGTTAAAGATGAAAAAAACAGACAAACTGTTTTAGACATAATAAATGTTCAGGAAAGAATTTATCCTATAGGGAGACTAGATTATGATAGTTCTGGGCTGATAATTTTAACTAATGACGGTGAAATTTACAATAAAATTATTCATCCAAGAGTTAAAATAGTAAAAGAGTACATTGCTTTAGTTAAAGGAGAAATAAAAAAAGTAGAACTTGAAAAGTTAGAAAAAGGTATTGATATAGGTGGATATATAACAGCTCCATCAAAAGTTGAACTTCTTAATTATGTAGAAAAAAATAGCCTTATTAAAATAGGAATTCATGAAGGAAAAAATAGACAGATTAGAAGAATGTGCTCAGTTGTTAATCATGAAGTCATTTCACTTAAAAGGATTGGAATAGGAAAAATAAAGTTAGGTGATTTGAAAAAAGGTGAATTTAGAGACTTATCAATAGAAGAACTTCAATATATAAATAGTCTTTAATTTATTTATATTCTAATTTTTGTTATATTCTACAAATTTATTTGTATTATGAATAGAAGACGTGAATATGTAATAAGTATATAATTAATATTGTAAAGGAAAAAATTACATATTGCAAAAATTAGGAGGGAATATATTATATGAAAACATACTATGATTTGTGTTTAGAATTTGCACAACTATGTTCACAATTAGAGTTTTTAATGGATAGTAAGGAGAAAACAAAATCAGAAGCAGAAGCAAAAATATATGATGCTAAAATTGACAGAGTAGATAAAGAACTTCATGAACTAAAAGATTTTCTTAAAAGTAAAGAAGTATAATTAAAAGGGGCTTTTTCAAAGTATGAAGGATTTTCATTAATATTTTGAAAAAGCTTCTTAATTTTATAAGGAGCAGAGAAGATATGTTTAAATATGTAGGCGATATAAGTGAATTGGTACATTATATAATTAAAGAGTTTTTAGTAAATAAAAAAGTTGCCATTGATGGAACTTTAGGAAATGGATATGATACGGAGTTTTTGGCTAAATATTTTGAAAAAGTATATGCATTTGACATCCAAAAAGAAGCATGTGAAAACTTTATAAAAAAAGAAATTCAAAATGTTAATGTAATAAATGATTCTCATCATTTATTAACAAAGCATGTAAAGGGTGAAGTAGATTGCATAGTATATAATTTAGGTTTTTTACCAGGAGGAGATAAAAATATAACAACTAATCATAATACATCACTAAAAAGTATTAAGGAAGGACTTAATATATTATCATCTAGTGGAGTGATGGCAATATGTATATATACAGGTCATTGTGAAGGCAAGAAAGAAGAAACTTGCATTTTAGAGTATCTTGAAACTCTGCCTAAGTCACAGTATGGAGTGATGTTACACAGTTACTTAAATAGGAGTAATAATCCTCCAAAGCTTGTTATAATAGAAAAGAAATAGATACACTAAATATATACAGATTTTTAATGTTGAATATATCTGCATATGATGATAGAATTGAATTGCAAATGTTATAAAAATTTTAAATGACGATAGGGTGAATATTTAATGGATAACGAAGTAAATGAACAAGTAAAAGACTTAATGAAAATTATTCAAATTAAGTTTCAGAGATTAAGCAAAGGACAAAAACTTATAGCAGAATACATACTTAAGAATTATGATAAGGCAGCATTTATGACAGCAGCTAAACTCGGTGATTCTGTAGGAGTTTCTGAATCAACAGTAGTAAGATTTTCTAATGAACTTGGGTTTTCTGGTTATCCAAAGCTTCAAAAAGCATTACAAGAGTTAATTAAAAATAAACTGACTACAGTACAAAGACTTGAACTTTCTAAAGATTTCATTTCAACAGGAGATGCACTTAAAGGTGTACTTAAAGCTGATATGGAAAATATAAGAGCAACTCTTGAAAAAATAAATCCATATACATTTGATGAAGTGTTAAATTCAATTTTTAAAGCAAAGACAATATATATTATAGGGCTTAGAAGTTCAACAGCATTAGCAGAATTTTTAGGATTTTATTTAAATATTATTTTACAGAATGTTAGAATTGTAAGTTATGGTATTTCAGATATATTTGAACAAATGATTAATGTCCGTGAGGGAGATTTAGTTATAGGAATAGGCTTCCCAAGGTATGCCACCAAAACCATTGATGTATTAGATTTTTCGAAAAAGAGGGGAGCGGAGGTTTTAGCTATAACAGATAGTTTACTTTCTCCATTAGCAGCAAAAGCAGATTATACATTAATTGCACAAAGCAATATGGCATCTTTTGTTGACTCACTAGTAGCACCTTTGTCTATTATAAATGCATTAATTATTGCAGTTGGAATGAGAGAAAAGGAAAATATTTCTGATATATTTGAAAATTTAGAACAGATATGGCAAGATTACAATGTTTATTCATATAATACTAAAAATATTTTAGAAGATTAATTAAGTAGACAATTAGTAATAAAGATAAAAAATCTTTATTACTAATTGTCTATTATTTTTTTGAAAATAGATTAAAGTTCAGCTATGTACACATAATAAATAGGAAATATTTTTACAAGGAGATGATATTATGATTGAAAACACTTTTCCTAAAGTTTTTCCACCACAAACCCAAAATACTCAACCTGGTATTGAAAACCAAATGAGTCCATTGCCTATATATGAACATGAAGAATATAACTTTAATGCAAATAGATTAAAAGATAAAGTTGCAATAATTACAGGTGGAGACAGTGGAATTGGTAGAGCTGTAGCAATAGCATATGCTAAAGAAGGAGCAAAAGTAGCAATCATATATTTAAATGAAGATAAGGATGCGGAAGAGACAAAAAGAAAAATAGATGGCTATGGTGGTATTTCCTTACTAATAAAAGGAGATATAGGTGATGAGATATTTTGCCAAAATGCAGTTAATACTGTTATTAATTCGTTTTCAAAAATAGACATATTAATATGTAATTCTGCAGAGCAACATACAGCCAATAGTATAGAAGATATTACTTATGAGCAACTAGATAGGACATTTAGAACAAACGTTTATGGAACAATTTTTATGGTGAAAAATTCTATTAAACATTTAAAAGAAGGGGCTTCAATAATAATTACAACATCCATTACAGCATATCAAGGTAATGAAACCTTAATTGACTATTCATCAACTAAAGGAGCATTAGTTTCTTTGACAAGATCCTTATCAAAAAGTTTGGCACCTAAAAAAATTAGGGTAAATGCTGTAGCACCAGGGCCAGTATGGACTCCATTAATACCATCATCTATGCCAAGCGAAGATGTACAAAAATTTGGCTCAAAAACTGAATTTAAACGAGCTGCACAACCTGTTGAACTAGCAGAAGCATATGTTTTTTTAGCAAGTCAAGGTGCATCATTCATAACTGGAGAAGCAATACATGTAAATGGAGGAGAATTTGTTAATTCTTAGTATATTATTTATTTTCTTTCTGAAATAGTCCAAATGTCATCAAAATACTTAAAATTTTCTTAAAATAAGTGTAATAATGTTCACCTTACTAATTTTTGATGATAATATAATATTATAGAATGTGGTAGGAGGCGAGACTATGATAGATGATATAAAAATGGCAATAAGTGCTAATAATCTTCAAAAAGCTAGAAGGATACTAAAGGATGAATTTATAAGTAGAGATTATCCACGTGAAGTATTTAAGGATGCTTTAGATTTGGCAGAATCATATGATGTTTTTGAAGAACACGATAATGAAAAGTTCTTGCCTGATTCAAAAGATTGGACTAACGATTACTTACAAGATTTAAAAGATGCATTAGATGATAATTTTTCTAAAGAAAGATTTATGCATGCATATACTGTTGCTAGAAAACTTGATAAAATGAATAAAGCTAATAAGTTAGATAGTTATAATATTAGTGTATATGATCATTATAAAGATTTTGTTTTTCGTGCACAGGTTGGAACAGCTATTATTACCATAGCTGCAGTAGGTATTGGAGCTTTACTTTACAAAAAACATAAGAAAAAATAGAAAATTGGGCACTATCTTGAAGAGAAGATAGTGCTTTTTTTGTATAAAAATCTTAATATATTTTTAATTATTATTTTACAAAATAACATTGACCAATATAATTTAAAGGACTATTATGTATTAGGACAAAAAAATATAAGTGTTAGGTGAGGCTCCTATAAAGATATATGCTACTACCCAGAAAAATCGAGAGATTCCAATGGGTTAACAAAAATCATCGCAAAGGTGATTTTTAACGTAGCTGACATTTGTCAAAGCTTTATAGTGCTAAAGCTCTACAATTTAAGAAGATATGAGAAAGACTTTTTAGTGTGGAGCTATTAAAGTCTTTTATTTTTGTAATAAAAAAGGTGGTGGTGTAAATGGACTTGGATCCTAGTAGTAAGCTGAGATTTAGTAAAAATAAAAAGTTATTAGAGGAAGATGAAATTTATCCACTGACGATGTTTTTTATCTACCTCTAAATTTGGGAGGTAAAAAATGAAAGAAGAATTATTAAAAGTATTACTTTATACTAAAGAAGAAGAGTTAAATGGAATAATAGAAGATATCCATCCAGCAGATATTTTAGATGTAATTCATGAAAATGAAGATGAGCTTTATAATATATTAAACAAGCTACCTGATTGGATGATAGCTCATATAATAGATGAAGAAGATGATGAAGAAAAATATGAAATCTTAAAAGTTTTTTCAGAAAATAAACAAAGAAAAATTATAGAAGAAATGTCTTCAGATGAACTCACTGACCTTGTAGGTGCATTAGATGAAGAAAAATCAATGCATATACTTGAAAAAATGAATGAAGAAGATAGAGAAGATGTTAGTAAACTTTTGACTTATGAAAAAGATACAGCTGGTGGTATTATGGCTACTGAATTTATTTCAATAAGAGATAATAAAACAGTAGAAGGTACACTAAAGTATTTGCAACAAGTAGCACCAGATGCTGAAAGTGCATATTATTTATATGTTACTGATAGAAATGAAATATTAAAAGGTGTTTTATCATTACGAGATTTAGTTAGTTCAGATTTTGAAACTAAGATTACAGAAATAACTAATACGAATGTAATTTCAGTAAAATATGATATTGATCAAGAAGAAGTTGCTAATAAGTTTGAAAAGTATGGATTTTTAACAATGCCAGTAGTAGATGAAAAAGAAAAATTACTTGGAATAATTACCGCTGATGATATTATTGAAATTATGAGAGAAGAATCAACAGAGGATATTCATCGTCTTGGTGGAGTTGGTAAAGAAGAGAAAATTGATGGTTCATTAAGAGATTCAGTAAATAGTAGATTACCATGGTTATTTGTAAATTTGTTAACTGCTATATTAGCCGCAGCAGTAGTTGGAATGTTTGAAGGAACTATAAGTCAAGTAGTAACCTTAGCTACTTTCATGCCAATAGTTACAGGAATGGGAGGAAATGCAGGGACTCAATCATTAACAATAGTAGTTCGCGGTATTGCACTTGGAGAACTAACTGGTGAAAATGCTAAAAGAATATTTATTAAGGAATTATTAGTAGGACTATTTACAGGTGTTGCTCTTGGTGCTGTTATTGCATTACTTGGCTATGCATGGGAAAGAAATGTAGTATTTGGTATTGTAATTGGTGTAGCTATGATTTTAAATATGGTTTTTGCTACTATGTCAGGATATATAATACCTGTTATATTGAAAAAGTTAAAAATAGATCCAGCATTGGCTTCAGCTATATTTGTAACTACAGTTACTGATGTCTTAGGATTCTTTTTCTTTTTAGGATTAGCAACAATATTTATTAAATATCTAATATAATAATTTTAATTTATGGAAATAAACTATTCTGAGAGATAAGTTTATTTCCATAATTTTTATTTTTAATTATGTAAAATTATTTTAAATAGTGGTACTATATAAAATATAGAGAACATTAGAAATGGAGTGACAAAAATGAAAGCTTATGAACGTTTGTTAAAATATGTAAAAGTATATACTACCTCAGATGAAAGCTCAAATACAGTTCCAACTACTAAAAGACAATTTGATTTAGCAAAGTTATTAGTTGAAGAGATGAAGGGGCTTGGAATAGAAGGAACAAGAGTTGATGATAAAGGATATGTTTATGGATATATTCCAGCAACTAAAGGATATGAAGATAGACCAAGTATAGGACTTATTTCTCATATGGATACAGCTCCAAGTGCAAGTGGAGAAGGTGTTAATCCACAAATTATAGAAAATTATAATGGTGAGGATGTTATTTTAAAAGGAAACAATACTATATTATCTGTACAGAAATTTCCAGGTTTAAAGGACCTAAAAGGAAGAACTCTTATAACAACAGATGGAACTACTCTTTTAGGTGCAGATGATAAAGCAGGGATATCAGAAATATTAACAGCATGTGAAAGAATATTAACTGAAAATATTCCTCATGGTAAAATATGCATTGGATTTACACCAGACGAAGAAGTAGGAAGAGGAGCAGACCACTTTGATGTAAAGGGGTTTGGGGCTGATTATGCATATACAATAGATGGAGGCGTAGAAGGAGAAATAAGCTACGAAAACTTTAATGCAGGAGTTGCAGATGTTACAATAAAAGGTGTTCTTGTTCATCCTGGTAGTGCAAAAAATACTATGATTAATGCTTTAAATGTTGCTTGTGAATTTAATTCTTTATTACCTTCAACTGAAAGGCCAGAGCATACAGAAGAATTTGAAGGTTTTTACTATTTAGAAAAACTAAATGGTGATACTGCTGGAGCAAATATGCATTATCTTTTAAGAGATCATAATAGTGAAAAATTTGCTGAAAAAAAAGATACAATGAAGCATGTTGAAAAAATATTAAATGAAAAGTATGGTGAAGGAACTGTAGAGGTAGAATTACGAGATCAATACAAAAATATGTTAGAACATATTAAACCATGTTTCCACCTAATAGAAAATGCTACTGAAGCTATGAAATCATTAGGAGTAACTCCTGTAATTGAGCCAATTAGGGGTGGTACTGATGGTGCAACACTTAGTTATAATGGATTACCATGTCCTAACCTAGGAACTGGAGGCCATGCTTTCCATGGAGAGTCAGAGCACATTACTATTGAAGCGATGGATATCTGCACTAATATAATTGTAGAAATCTTAAAGAGATATGCTAATAGTTAATTTATAAATCATATAAAAAAGACTTTAATTTTAATAAAGAATTAAAGTCTTTTTTTATTCATTAAGGTAAATTGCGCATTAATACAAAAGAATCATGAACTAATTGAGGATTTTCTAATACTGCACAATGGTTATAATCTTCTGCAACATATAGATGTCCATCTTTAATTTGAGATAGCATGTCTTTTTGCTTATCAAGTGTTGTTAATATGTCATCAGAAGCAAAAAAATCATAAACAGGAACTTTTATTTGAGATATCTGTTCATCAATATTTAATACTTTATCTATTGAAAAGTCACTATTACAAGCTTCTACAGGAGCAATGACATTAGGTATATCTGCAATAAGAGTGTTTGTAACATCTTGCGTTACAGATTGACTTTTTAACTGCTGAACTAAAGTTGATAGTGCTGTTATCCTTGTTTCTTCAGTTACAGAACCTAAATTAACTCCATACCAATTGGATGAAGAATCTATTAATCCTACTGATTTAATATGTTTAGGATGCCTGCTTGCTATATCTAAAGCAACAGATCCCCCTAATGACCAACCTTGAATTTCAGATTTATTATTTAATTTATTTTGCTTTACAAGCTTATTAATTAAAGCTGCAACACTATCTCCTAATTCACTAAATTTATCTCTAGATTTTGATATATCACCATAATGGCCAGGCAAATCTACTAATACAACATTATATCCTTCCTTAGCATAAGTTTTGCCATAAGGTATCATTGCAGAAGCAGAGTAAGCTGAACCATGAATTATAACTATAGATTTATTAGAATAAACATTACCTAATTGGATATAAGACATTTTTTCATTATTTACTTTAACTATATGCCTTGCATAATTATTAAGTTCAATTGTTTCAGTATCAGATTTAAGTGTTTCAGGAGTATCAACTGTTTGTGCAATAGTAGGTATAGCATGTCCTACACTGATTAAAGAAACTAACGATAAAATTAAACCTATTTTACTCTTCTTCATATTCTAAAATTCTCCTTTATTTGTCTTAAAATTTATAATTTTTATATAGATAAAACATTTACATATTGCGTATTATAACATAATATACAAAATATAACAAATAATATGTAAACTGATAATAGAATTTTATTTTGTTTAGAATTTGAAAAATGTATTAAAGATTTTTATGAGGTTAGAAAAAATCTTTAATCATATATTTCATAATTTAATATATAAATTAATATAAACAAAATTAGAATAATATATATGTAAATATGAATTGTAATTTATATCTAAGAATACATTAATAATTAAAGATGGAAATGCAAAGGAGTATGATAAAAATGAAAACAGAACAAGGAATTGTAATTGAGGTCATTGATAAAGTAGCTAAAATTAAAGTCGGAAGGCATAATGATTGTAAAAATTGTGGAGCATGCCCTGGAGATAATAATTTAATTTTAAATGCATCCAATGAAATTGGAGCCAAAATAGGGCAGAGAGTAGTTTTTGAAGTAAAAGGAGACAATGTTCTAAAATCTGCCTTTGTTATATTTATCTTACCATTAATTGTTACATTTATAGGAGCATTAATAGGTGGGACTTTAGCAAAATATGTTGGATATAATGTACATATGCTTCAAATAGCAGGTGGAATAATTGCTTTTATATTATCTATGATATTAATAAAGTTGTTTGATAAGGCTGTAAGAAAAAGTAATAAAGCCTTACCCAAAATTGTTGATATCTTAGGTAAATAATAGAGCAATTTTATTTTTTATATTTGTGAGGTGAAGGTTAATGTTAAAAAGTTTTATTGGAGGAATACATCCAAAAGGTAAGAAAGAATATACTTCTAACAAAGTTATAGAAGTTCCATCCTTACCCAAAAAGGTAATAATTCCTATGAACCAACATATAGGAACACCTTGTGTACCAATAGTTAAAGTTGGTGATATGGTGAAGAAAGGTCAATTAATTGCTAAGAGTGAATCATTTATGCATAGTCCAATACATGCATCTATCTCTGGCAAGGTTACTAATATTATGGAAATGCCCCATACAACTCTTGAAAAAAGTTTGTCAGTAGTAATTGAGAGTGATGGTTTGGACCAGTGGATTGAAGGAATCCCGTTAAATCGTGAATGGGACAAACTAGAAGTTGAAGAAATTCTTAAAATTATTAAAGAAGCTGGTATTGTTGGTCTAGGTGGAGCAACTTTTCCTACTCATATTAAACTTTCTCCAAATCCAGATAAGAATGTGGACACTTTTATTGTTAATGCAGCTGAGTGTGAACCATATCTAACAGCTGATTATAGAATGATGCTTGAGTATACTGAACGATTAGTTACTGGTATAAAGATAGTTATGAAAACACTAGGAGTTACAAAAGGATTTATAGGAATAGAAGATAATAAACTTGATGCTATAAGGGTTATGAGAGAAGCACTTGAAGATACTAATATAAAGGTTGTAGCTTTACCTACAAAATATCCTCAAGGTGCAGAAAAAATGTTAATAAAAGTAATTACTAATCGTCAAGTTCCAATAGGTGGGTTACCTATGGATGTTGGTGTAGTTGTACAAAATGTTGGTACTATCATAGCTGTTTGTGATGCTGTTGTCCATGGAATTCCATTGATACAAAGAATTACTACAGTTTCAGGAGATGCTATTAGTGAACCTAAAAATTTATTGCTAAGAATAGGTACAAGTTTTAAGGATGCCATAGAGTATTGTAATGGCTTTAGTAAAACGCCTGAAAAGATAATTATGGGAGGTCCTATGATGGGATTTGCTCAATTTACTTTAGATGTACCTGTAATAAAAGGAGTATCTGGAATACTTGCCTTAAGTAAAAAAGCAGTAAATTCGGGAGAAGAAACTTCTTGTATTAGATGTGGTAGATGTATCAAAGCATGTCCGATGGGTTTGGTCCCAAGCATGTTAAGCATATTAGGTGAACGTAATAGATATAAGGAAGCAAAAGAAGAATATGGTTTACTTAATTGTATTGAATGTGGAAGTTGTGTATATACTTGTCCAGCAAAGCGAAACATTGTGCAATATATAAAATATTCAAAAATGCAAAATAGATTACAAGCAAGAAAATAATGAAAGAGGGGATAATATGAGTTCAGAAACTAAGGCAAAAGTAAATGAATCTCATGAAGTTGAAATGAAAGAAATTTCAAATGTAGATAATAAATTTACTGTATCATCATCTCCACATATTCGCTGCCCTGAATCAGTGTCAAGGATAATGTGGAATGTAAATTTGGCTCTAGCACCAGCAGCTATTTTTTCTATATTTTATTTTGGAGTACCTGTTTTAATTAATATAGTACTTGGAATAGCTTCAGCTATTGGATTTGAGTATTTAGTTGAAAAGTTACGTAAAAAGAAGATCACAGCATTGGATGGGAGTGCATGCATAACAGGTCTTTTGATTGCAATGTCTGTTCCTCCAACATTACCACCATATATGATAATAGTTGGTTCATTTATAGCTATTGTAATAGCTAAACATTCAATGGGAGGATTAGGATTTAATATTTTTAATCCTGCTCATATTGGAAGAGCAGCTTTAATGGTATCTTGGCCAGTTGCAATGACCACTTGGACAAAAATGACCACTTCTGTGGATGTTGTTAGTAGCGCTACTCCTTTAAATATATTAAAACAACAAGGATATGAAAGTTTAATTAATACTTTTGGAAATCACACTGAATTATATAAGGCAATGTTTTTAGGAACAAGGAATGGAAGTGCTGGAGAAACATGCACTATATTGCTTTTACTTGGAGGGATTTATTTAATATATAAAGGTTATATAAATTGGCATGTACCTGTTTTTATGATTGGAACAGTAGGAATATTAACATGGATTTTTGGGCCATCGGGATTATTTACTGGAGATCCATTATTTCATATGATGGCAGGAGGTTTAATTTTAGGAGCCTTTTTTATGGCTACAGATATGGTTACTATTCCGATTACAATAAAAGGACAGGTTGTATTTGCAATAGGAGCAGGAATAATCACTGTATTAATTAGATTAAAAGGTGGTTATCCTGAAGGAGTTTGTTATTCAATTTTGCTTATGAATGTAGTAACACCATTAATTGATCGATTAATGAAACCAAAAGCATTTGGAGAAAGGGAGGAAGTATATGTTAGGAACCCATCATCTAAGTAAAAAAGATATGTTAGAAACACATATAAGCAAAGGAGATTCAATTATAAAAGTAGCAATTAATTTAATATTAGCTTGTTTAACTTCAGGTTTGATAATAGGAGTAATATATTTCATCACAGCACCAATTGCAGCAGAAAAAAATGAAATGTTAACACAGCAAGCCATGAAAGATTTAGTAAAGGATGCAGATGATTTTAAGGAAGTGCCAAATAAAACAGAATGGTATGCTGCTGAGAAGGCTGGCCAAGTAATAGCTTATGTAGTTCCAACTGAAAGTAAGGGGTATGGTGGAGCTATTAAAATGCTTGTGGCAGTTTCTATAGATGGAAAAGTTATTGATTATAATATATTGTCATCTAATGAAACTCCTGGTCTTGGAGAAAATGCTTCAAAAGATTCTTTTAGAAGTCAATTCAATGGAAAGCAATTAGATGATTTATCTGTAGTAAAAGATCCATCTAATGAAAAAAATATTCAAGCTATGACTGGAGCTACTATAACATCTAAAGCAGTGACAGGAGCTGTTAAAGATGCTGTAGGTAATGTAGTTGATTTTGTAGGAGGTAAATAAGATGAAGGAGTTATGGAATATATTTAAGAAAGGGTTAATTGACGAAAATCCAATTTTTGTATTATCATTAAGCCTTTGTCCTGCATTGGCTGTAACAACTAGTGTTATTAATGGTTTAACTATGGGATTATCAGTATTGTTTGTTATCACTGCTAATAATGTAGTTGTGTCATTAACCAGGAAAGTTGTCAATGAAAAGGTTAGAGTTCCTGTCTATATAACATCTATTGCAACTATAGTAACAGTTGTTCAACTTGTATTACAAGCATACTTTCCAACATTATATAAGGCACTTGGAATTTATCTAGCATTGATTGTAGTATTTGCTATTATTCTAGCAAGAGCTGAGGTATTTGCTTCAAAAAATAAAATATTTCCATCTTTTCTTGATGGACTTGGTATGGGATGTGGTTTCACAATAGCAATGGTTTCAATAGCTGCTATAAGAGAACTTATTGGAAATGGAACAATCTTGGGATATTCTGTACTAGGAAACTGGTATAATCCGGCGTTAATTATGATTCTGCCACCTGGCGCATTTATATTAATAGGATATATGATAGGCGGCATTAAGATTTACAATAAACACAAAGAAGAAAATATATTAAAAGGAAGTGAAGAGTAATGGCTGCATATTTCACCATATTTATTGGTGCATTACTTATAAATAATTTTGTACTAACAAGATTTTTAGGACTTTGTATATTCTTTGGAGTTTCTAAAAATTTAAATGCCTCACTTGGAATGGGAATGGCTGTTACATCAGTTATAACACTTAGTTCTAGCCTTGCATGGGTGGTATATCATTTTGTTCTTTTGCCATTTAATCTAACTTTTTTGAAGACTATAGTTTTTGTAGTGCTTATAGCAAGTTTTGTACAATTATTAGAATTAATTATAAAAAAACAAGCACCTGCTTTATATAATATGTGGGGAATTTATCTAGTTTTAATTGCAACAAACTGTATAGTACTATCTGTTCCAATATTAAGTGTAGAATCGAACTATACGTTTTTAAAAAGTTTAGTTTTTGCTATCGGTTCTGGAATGGGCTTTGCCCTTGCTTTAATACTTATGGCAAGCATTAGAGAAAAACTTGTATATGCAGATGTGCCAAAACCTTTAGAAGGGAATGGGGTAGCATTTGTTGTAGCAGGTATGCTATCACTTGCTTTTCTTGGATTTTCAGGAATGATATAAATTTTAGGTGGAGGTGTATAAAAAATGTATACTGCAATAATGGTTTTGGTTGTAATGGGGGCAGTTGGTACGATTTTTGGATTTATACTTGCTTATGCAAATAATAAATTCAAAATAGAAACAAACCCACTTATTCATACTGTAGAAGAAGTTCTTCCAAAGGGACAATGTGGTGCATGCGGTTATGCAGGATGTGCCGCTTATGCTGAAGCAGTTGTTACCAATAAAGAAGTTCCTCCTAATTTATGTGTTCCAGGGAAAGATAAAGTTGCAAAGTCTGTAGCGGAACTTACAGGAAAAGTTGCAGAAAAGGTAGAACCTAGGATTGCTCATGTTAAATGTAGCGGATCAATTGGAAAATCTACCATTGGATATAATTATAAGGGCATAGAAGATTGTATGGCTGCAAATTTGCTTCATGGGGGACCTAAAGGTTGTAAATATGGTTGTGTTGGCTTTGGAAATTGTGCAAAAATTTGTCCTTTTGGTGCTATTAAAATGGGTGATAATGGATTACCAATAGTAGATGCTAAAAAATGTACTGGTTGTGGAAAATGTGAAGATACATGTCCTAAGAAGGTTATTCAATTGCTACCAGTAAATGCCACTGTAAAGGTTAGTTGTAATTCTAAAGATAAAGGTGGTATAGCTAGAAAGATATGTAGCAGTAGTTTGTGCTTAGGATGTGGTATTTGCGCAAAAAATTGTAGTCATGATGCTATTAAAATTGAAAATAATCTTGCTGTAGTAGACACTAAAATATGTGCAGAAAGCTGTAGAGATGCAGCATGTGTTACAAAATGTCCAACAGGAGCAATTAAGATTAACACTAAATAGTAGAGAAAGAGATAAACAAAATATATAAAGAGTGGGTGTAATCACATGAAAAAAATTATTTTTATATTAATAATCAGTATTGTTTCTATATTAACTTGTGTTTCATGCTCTAATAATAGTAAATATTACGAAAAAAGTGACATAGTGATGGATACAACAGTAACATTAAGTGCTTATGGAAAAAATTCGAAAGAAGCAGTTGAAGAGAGCTTTAAAAGGTTAGAAGAGATCAACCAAATGGCAAGTACTAATATAAGTGATAGTGACGTTTATAAGATTAATAATTCTTCTGGAATAGGTTATGTTAAGGTGCATCCTGAAATTTTAAAGATGATAGAAACATCAATAGAGTATTCAGAATTAAGTGGAGGAGCTTTTGATATTACTTTAGGCCCAATAATAAATTTATGGGGAATAGGTACAGAGAATGAAAGGTTACCTTCAGATAGGGAAATAAAAGAAAAATTATCATTAGTGGGATACAAAAATATTACTATAAACAAAGATGATAGTAGTATTATGCTTAATAATAAAGGAATGTCCGTTGATTTAGGTGGTATTGCTAAAGGCTTTGCAGCTGATGAGGTCTTAAAAATTTATAAAGAGCAAAATATAGAAAATGGCCTTATTAATCTAGGTGGAAGCACTATATATGCCCTTGGTAAAAATAAAGATAGTAAAGAATGGTCTGTTGGCATTAAACATCCTAGAAGTGAAAATGCTAATGAATATATGGGAGTAATAAGTATAACAAATGAAGCATTATCAACCTCTGGGGATTATGAAAGATATTTTATAAAAGATAATAAGAGATACCATCATATTATAGATCCAAAGACAGGATATCCATCAGATAATGGAGCTATTAGTGATACAGTTATATTATCTGATGATGTATCAGATAAATGCATGCTAACAGACATCCTTTCTACTACAGTTTTTATATTGGGACAAGAAAAAGGATTAAAACTTATTGAAGGATTACAAGGAACATCTTGTGAAATTACTACATCTGATAATAAGGTTTATACTTCAGAAGGATTTAAGGGTAGAATTACTGATTTAAATACAGAATTCAAATTTTCAAAGTAGATATTAGAATAAATTTTATGTAGATAAGGAGCAATTTCATTAGTAATTTTTAAATTTACTATGAATAGCTCCTTTTTTTGTATGACTATATCTTTCTAAATCTTTAAAATAAGATAGTTTTGACATATGTTTAATTATAAAGTTTGAAGTTATTCCAATAAATATTCCAGTTCCAACTCCTGATATAGACAATATAGGCAAATAAAGCATTACACCAATATTCCTAACTACAAAAGAAGCAACAAGTAGTTGTCCTAAATTGTGAAAAAAAGCTCCAGAAACACTTATACCTATTATGCTAAACTTATTTTTACCTAATGATTTAAAGAATATCATCATAAAAAAGCTAAGGAATGCTCCAGAAGCACTATACATAAAGGTTGAGAGATTTCCTGTAAAAATAGTTGAGAGCAAGAGTCTTAAAAAAATTATTAAGAATACATCTTTTTTATTATTAAGTGTATATAAGGCTATAACAGTAATTAAATTAGTTAATCCAATTTTTGCACCTGGAGTAATAAAAATTGGAGGCATCATACTTTCTACAATAAAAAGAGTTAAAGCTTGTGCAACTAAAAGACTTATATATACTATTCGAAATGTTTTTTTCATTCTAAGTACCTCAATGTGTTGTAATTACATCAACATTATTTTTATTATTATTATTACTTTTAATTTGAATCATTAACTTATGTGGAAGGCAAACCAGTTGTTCACCAGGATTTGATATAAAGCCTGATTTCACACAAATTTTATCAGGACAATCAGCATCTAATATTTGGATAGACTTGTCCTTAATTTTTAAGATATTATAACCATAATCAGTTTTTATGTCTATTTGCTCTTCACCAGTATGTTCAGATAAAGGTATCTTTTTATAAAACTTGCCATTTAAAGTTATTTCAGCATAAGTTCTGTTATAAGATTTACCAAGAATTATTCCAAAAACAAGCTCTGGAATAAATGATAGGGTGATTAAGAAAACTATTAAAATTATATCCCATTTTTTAAACATAGTAGTTCCTTCTTTAAGTTTTTATTATATAAAAGGTCTATTAAGATTATTATATATTTCCAATAAATGGTTGTAAATAGAGTGTGTACTATTTTAAAATTATATATTTAACAAAAGAATCTAGTACAAGAGTTTCTAAAACTCTTGTACTAGATTCTTTAATGATATATCTAAGACTTTAAATGAATGTGTTAGTGCTCCACAAGAAATATAATCCACACCACTTAGTCCATAATCTCTAATAGTTTCAAGGGTTATATTTCCAGAACATTCTGTAATAGCTCTCTTACTTATTAAATCAACCATTTCCTTAGCTAAAGAAGGAGTCATATTATCAAGCATTATAATATCAGCTCCAACTTCAAGAGCTTCCAATACTTCTTCCTCTGATTCAGTTTCTACCTCTATCTTAGTGGTAAAAGAAGAATTCTTTTTAGCAAGCCCAACAGCTTCTTTTATACTACCAGCTGCATCAATATGATTATCCTTAATTAAAACTGAATCTGATAGAGATAACCTATGATTTGCCCCACCTCCACATAGAACAGAGTATTTATCTAAATGCCTATAAAGTGGAGTGGTTTTTCTAGTATCTACTACCTTTGAATGTAAGCCCTCAAGTTTTTTTACATATTCATTAGTTGTAGTAGCAATACCACTCATTCTTTGCATTAAGTTAAGAGCAATCCTTTCACCCATAAGAATATTTCTAGTGTTTCCATAGACTTCAGCGATTTTAGTTCCTTTTTTAACTTCAGTTCCATCTGTCACAGTAAATTCTACTTTAACATCACCTAAAATTTCAAAAACACGTGAAAAAACAGAAATTCCACATATAATACCATCTTCTTTAACATATAGAGACACCCTTGATCTGCTATTTGCATCTATTGTTGCATTGGTAGTAATATCTCCAAAAGGCATATCTTCTTGTAAAGCTCTTTTAATTAGATCATCAACAATTAAGAAGTTTAGCATAATTTTCATCAACCCTTTCCTTTAAGAAATCAATTAGATCTTCTTTAGTTGGATAATTAACTATATTTGAATATAACTCATCATTAATTTTTTGAGAACATCTAAATCCAAATACAACACCTTCAAGTAGCGAATTACTTGCAAGTCTATTATTACCATGCACTCCTGTACAAGCTGTTTCTCCAAGAGCATATAAATTATTTAAATTTGTCTCTCCATTAAGATTTACTTTTATGCCACCCATGGCATAGTGATGGGCAGGAGAGATTGGAAGCATTTCTTTATCCATGCTATATCCACGTTTTAAACATTCATTATAGATAAATGGGAATCTTGTCATTAAAAAATCCTTATCCAAATGAGTTAAATCTAAATAAACATATGGAGTATTAGGGCTTTTAGAAATTTCATTAAGTATTGCTTTTGAAACTACATCACGAGGTTTAAGAGAATCTACAAATTCTTCACCATATAAATTTCTAATAATTGCACCTTCACCTCGTAAAGACTCAGAAAGTAACAATCTTTTACCATTTGAATTTTTTTCATAAAGAACAGTAGGGTGAAGTTGCAGATAGTTTATATCCTGAATGGCAATATTATTTTTTAGTGCTATAGAAATTCCATCTCCAGTAAGGGAAGGAAAGTTAGTAGTAGAAGTAAATAAACCACCTAATCCTCCAGTAGCAAGTATTGTTGATTTTGCATGAATTTCTAAAGCTTCTTCATTAATACTGCAAATTCCTCCAAGACACTTATTATCCTTTTTTATAATATCAATAAGTTTACATTTCTCTATTACTTCTATATTAGTTCTAGTCTCAAGTACACTATATAAACTTTCCATTATATATTTGCCTGTTTCGTCTTTAATATGGGCAATTCTAAAGGTACTGTGACCACCTTCTCTCGTATAACTTAAGGAACCATCTAGTTTTCTATCAAAAGGAACATCAAAATGTGCTAATCGATTTATATTATCTCTTGATTCTTTAACTAAAACTTCTACAGATTTTCTATTGTTTTTATAATTACCAGCTTTAATTGTATCCTCAATATATGGAGTGATATCATCATCATTGAGTACTGTTGAAATGCCTCCCTGAGCTAAATAAGAATTACAATCTCTTAAGTTTTCTTTGGTTATTAAAATTACTTTTAAATTTGAGTTTAAATTTAAAGCAGAGTATACTCCTGCTACACCAGTACCAGCAATTAATACATCACAGGTTTTAATCATACTAGTCATCTCCTAATATATGCATATTTTCTAAAGCTTTATAAGCCTTTAATCTCATTTCCTCATCTATAGTTATTTCATTTGTTTCATTTGCTAAACAATCATAAACTTTTTGTAAGTTTGTCATTTTCATATTGGGACAAATCATGGAATTTCTAAGTGGAATAAATTCTTTATTAGGGTTTTTCTTTTTCATCTGATGAAGTACCCCTTCTTCAGTAACTACAATGAATCCTTTGGAAGAAGAATTATTAGCATAATTAATGATTTCAGAAGTGCTTCCTATATAATTAGCAAAATTTCTAACTTCTTTATTACATTCAGGGTGAACTAGGATTTCATAGCTTGGATACTTTTCTTTTAATTCAATAATATCAGGGCCTTCCACTCTTTCATGAGTTGGACAAAATCCTTGGTATAAAATAAACTTTTTATCAGGAAAATGTTCAGCTATAAATTCACCTAAATTTCTATCTGGTAGAAATATGATTTCTTTTTCTCGTATATTGTTCATTATCTTAAGTGCAGAGGAAGAAGTTACACAAACATCTGAAACTGCCTTTATATCTAAATTAGTATTTATATAACTAATAACTTTTGCATTTGGATGAGATTTTTTCAAATCTTCCAGCCTATCTATAAGTGCCATATCAGCCATTGGACATCTTGATTCTTCAGCAGGCAAAAGCACTTTCTTGTGTGGTGATAATATTTTTGCACTTTCTGCCATAAATCTAACACCACAAAAAATTATTAGATTAGCAGGAGATTCTACTGCTTTCTTACTAAGGAAATAAGAGTCTCCTACAATATCAGCGACTTCTTGAACTTCACCTGGTTGATATAGATGAGCCAGTATCAGTGCCCCTTTTTCCTTTTTTAGTCTTTCTATTTCTTTAACCAAATTCACATTAAACAACTCCTTGCAGATTATACAGGTGTATATACACTTGTATAAAGTTTAAAATAATCCAGTTAGTTTGTCAATTTATTTTAAGGTTGTATATAAACAACTATTATTGGTAATAATTTCATTAGGGAGTGATGAAGATGAATAAAGCTAAGAAATTTATTTTTTTAGGTGCAATTATTTTTACTTTAATGTTTGTAATAAGTTTTTTTGCATTTGATAATTATTTAAATAAAAGGAAAAATATAGATGAAGAAACAAATCAAACAACTATGGCGAATGATAAAAATAATGTTTTGAACGAAAAAATTAAAATTACATTATATAAAGGAGATAGTAAAGAAAAGGAAGGTACTTTAAAGGATATGAAGAAGGACCTTGGACTTGATGGAGATGTAACACAAGAAACATTAAGTAAATCCTTAGAAAAGCAGGGCTATAAATTAGATACTGTTTATGATGATGAGATTTCTTATAAAAGATCTGTAGAAAGTGCAGTGGAACCTAATAAGTACTATATTAAGCAATACGAAGAATACTTCACAGTATTTGCTAGTGATAGCGAAGGAAATTTGATATTAAGTAATCCTCAAATAGACATGCATCTGAACGAAAAGAAAAAACTTAAAGATTTACCAAAATCAGATCAAGATATAATTAATAAATTAGAGTTAAAGTTTGACACTAAAGATGAAGCAGAAGAAAAATTATCTGAACTTATTTCATAAACTTAGTAAAAAGCAAATTCTATAGAATTATTAAAAAGGTTGATTTAAATAGAAGTTAGACTCTATTAAATCAACCTTTTGCGGTTAAGTACAATTCTAGAAAGAGTTGAAAGATTCTATGTTAAATGATAAAGTATAATAAGGATTTTAAGAGAACATACTTTCACTTTTACTGGAGGATAAAAAAATGTACGAGTATATAAAAGGAAAATATATAGGGATAAATAAAGATTATATAATTGTAGAAAATAATAATATAGGATATAAAATCTTTACATCAGGAGCAACTATGTCTACTATGCCTAAATCAGGTGAAGACGTTATGCTTTATTTAGAACAGATAGTAAGAGAAGATTTCATAGGACTTTATGGATTTGAATCTAAAGAAGAACTTGAGATGTTTAAGCTTTTACTATCAATAAATGGGGTAGGAGCAAAGGCAGCATTATCTTTATTATCTATAAGTAGAGTTAATAATTTAAAATATGCCATAATAATGGAGGATGAAAAGCATATATGCAGAGCACCTGGAATTGGAAAGAAAACTGCTGGAAGAATTATTCTTGAACTTAAAGACAAACTTAAGAAAGAAGATATGACAGTTGATAAAGGAGAAAATGGAATATCTACTCTTTCTGATGGAGAAATAGATTATAGAGTTACATTAAATGAAGCACTAGGAGCATTATTAGCGCTTGGATACAGTGAAAAAGAAGCTGAATTTGCAGTAAGTAAAGCAAATAAAGAGGATACAGTTGAAAATATTATTAAAAATTGTTTAAAGACATTAATGGGATAGGAGGTTATAGTTTATGGAAAGAATCATAACTTCTAAAGAATTAGAGGAAGATTCTAATGGAGAATTAAGTTTAAGACCTCAAAAAATAAGTGAATATATAGGACAGGATAAAGTAAAAGAAAGGCTTAATATATTTATAAAGGCAGCTCAAAAAAGAGGAGAAGCCTTAGATCATACACTTTTTTATGGGCCTCCAGGACTTGGAAAAACTACCTTGGCTAATATTATAGCTAAAGAAATGGGTGGAGATTTAAAGGTTACATCTGGTCCAGCAATAGAAAGAGCTGGAGATTTAGCTGCTATCTTAACTTCTCTTAAGGATAATGATGTTTTATTTATAGATGAAATACATAGGCTTAATAGAAGTGTAGAAGAAATACTATATCCAGCAATGGAAGACTATGCACTAGATATAGTTATAGGTAAAGGAGCAGCAGCAAAATCAATAAGGTTAGATTTGCCACCCTTTACTTTAATAGGGGCTACTACTAGGATAGGAATGCTAACAGCCCCTCTTAGAGATAGATTTGGAGTTATGTGTGCAATGGAATATTATACAGTAGAACAGCTAAAAGAGATAGTTATAAGAAGTGCAATAGTTCTTGGGTGTGATATAACAGAGGAAGGTGCTATTGAGATTGCAAGAAGATCAAGAGGAACTCCAAGAATAGCTAACAGGCTTTTAAAAAGAGTTAGAGATTACTCAGAGGTATATTCGGATAGTTTAATTAGTCTAAAGGAAGCTAGAGCAGCTTTAGAACTTCTTGAAGTTGATGATATGGGTTTTGATAGAGTTGATAATAAAATATTAGAAGCTATAATAGATAATTTTAATGGAGGCCCTGTTGGGATAGAAACACTTTCGTACTTTATAGGTGAGGAACTTGGAACATTAGAAGATGTATATGAACCATATCTTCTTCAAGGAGGGTATATAATTAGAACTCCAAGGGGAAGAGTAGCTTCTGAGAAAGCTTATAAACATTTAGGAAGAAGCATGAATAAAAAAAGCAAAAATGGAGAACAAGGAAGTTTCTTCAATAGTTAGGAGACGTGAAAAAATAATGAAAGTAACAGATTTTGATTTTTATCTTCCAGAGGAGCTTATAGCACAACATCCCTTAGAGAAGAGAGATCAATCTAGATTGATGGTGTTAGATAAGAAAACAGGAGAGATAGAACATAAGAAATTTTATGATGTTATAGATTATCTTGAAAAAGGGGATACTCTTGTTTTAAATAATACTAGAGTTATGCCAGCCAGATTAATTGGAGAAAAAGAAAATACTGGTGGAAAAATTGAATTCCTTCTATTAAAAAGGATAGAGGGTGACAAATGGGAGTCACTAGCAAAACCAGGGAAAAGTGCAAGGGTAGGTAGAAGATTTATCTTTGGAGAAGGAAAACTTAAGGCAGAAGTTATAGAAGTTTTAGAAAATGGTAATAGAATCATTGAGTTTTATTATGAAGGGATTTTTGAAGAAGTATTAGATTCTCTTGGGGAAATGCCACTTCCACCATACATTCATGAGAGATTAGAAGATAAAGAAAGATATCAAACTGTCTATTCAAAAGAAGAAGGTTCAGCTGCAGCGCCAACAGCTGGTTTACACTTTACAAAAGAATTACTAAAGAAAATAGAAGATAAAGGTGTAAATATAGCATATATAACTTTGCATGTAGGTCTTGGAACCTTTAGACCTGTTAAAGTTGAAACTATAGAAAACCATGATATGCACTCAGAGTTCTACACATTATCCAAGGAAACTGCAGAAATAATAAATGAAACAAAGAAGCGAGGAAATAGAGTAATTTCAGTTGGAACAACATCTACTAGAACTTTAGAAACTATTGGAGATGAAAATGGATTTGTAAAAGAGCAAAGTGGATGGACAAATATATTTATTTATCCTGGATATAAATTTAAGATTGTAGATAATCTTATTACAAATTTTCATCTACCAGAATCGACTCTTATTATGCTAGTATCAACACTTGCAGGAAGAGGACATGTAATGAAAGCTTATGAAGAAGCAGTTAAAGAAAAATATAGATTCTTCTCTTTTGGAGATGCTATGTTTATAAAGTAATTAAGGAGTGAATTTTAATTGTCTAAGAGATATACATTATTAAAGAAAGACAGAAAGGCAAGAAGAGGTAGATTTGTAACACCTCATGGAACTATTGAAACACCAGTTTTTATGAATGTTGGAACATTAGCAGCTATTAAAGGTGCGGTTTCATCAATGGATTTAAAAGAAATAGGATGTCAAGTTGAATTGTCAAATACATATCATCTTCATTTAAGACCATCTGACAAGGTGGTAGCTAAAATGGGTGGTTTACATGAATTTATGAATTGGGATAGGCCAATACTTACAGATTCAGGTGGATTTCAAGTGTTCTCCCTTGCAGGGATTAGAAAGATTAAAGAAGAGGGAGTTTATTTTAATTCACATATAGATGGAAGAAGAATATTTATGGGTCCCGAAGAATCAATGCAAATACAAAGTAATTTAGCTTCAACAATTGCTATGGCTTTTGATGAATGTATTCCTAACCCATCAACAAGGGAATATGTTTTAGATTCAGTAGCTAGAACAACTAGATGGCTTGAAAGATGTAGGGTAGAAATGGACAGATTAAATTCACTACCTGATACTATAAATAAAGAACAAATGCTATTTGGAATCAATCAAGGTGGAACATATGAAGATATAAGAATAGAACATGCTAAAGAAATAACTAAAATGGATTTAGATGGATATGCCATAGGTGGTCTTGCAGTTGGAGAAAGCCATGAAGATATGTATAGAGTTATAGATGCTGTAGTTCCACATCTTCCAGAAGATAAACCTATATATTTAATGGGGGTTGGTACACCTACTAATATACTTGAAGCAGTTGAAAGAGGTGTAGACTTCTTTGACTGTGTACTTCCAGCTAGAAATGGCAGACATGGGCAAGTTTTTACTAAAGACGGAAAGATAAATTTAATGAATTCAAAATTTGAATTAGATAAGAATCCAATAGATGAAGGTTGTCAGTGCCCTGCATGTAAAAATTATACTAGATCGTATATTAGGCATTTATTTAAAGCAAAAGAAATGTTAGCTATGAGATTATGTGTACTCCATAATTTATACTTTTATAATAAACTTATGAAAGATATAAGAGAAGCTATAGATGGAGACTATTTTAAAGAGTTTAAAGAGCAAAAACTTAAAGAATGGAATGGAAAAGGATAGTATTGACAATTAGTAGAAAAAAATGTAAACTACTCTACATATTATATGTTTAAGGGAGGAAGTTTAAAATATGGAACAAATTATTTCATTCGCACCGTATTTAATAATAATAGTAGTATTCTATTTGTTTTTTATAATTCCTGAAAAAAAGAGAAAAAAACAATATGATACTATGCTTGATGGTCTTAAGGTTAATGATGAAATTATGACAAGAGGAGGAGTAATAGGAAAGGTACTCTCTTTTAAAGATGACACTGTTGTTTTAGAATCAGGACCAGATAAAGTAAGACTTAAATTTTCAAAAAGTGCAATAGCAAATAAAATATATAAACAAGATTAGAATAGTCCCCCCTAATACTACATAAGATTTAGTATTAGGGGGTGTTTTGTTTGTATGAAAAGATATATAAAAAATGTTATTAAAGGATCTTTATTATCTACCGTATTATGTATTATATTGATTTTTTTTCTATCTCTTGTTATGATTAAAGTAGATTTTGCCAAAAGTATATATATTGTAATCTATTATGTTATAACGTTAACATCTTTGGCGGTAGGAGGTATTATTACTGCTAAGGTGAATGAAAGAAAGGGATGGTTATCGGGAGCATTAGTTGGAATTTTATTTTTTATATTGATGTTAGTGTTTTCATCAATATTCAAAGAAGACAGCATTATGGGGAGTGGAGAATTATATAAGTTATTGATTTATGCAATAATTGGCGCAATTTCCGGAATTTTAGGAGTTAATATCTAAAAAATCTTTATTCTAAAATAACCATATGCTATAATTAATACATTGCGAAAATAAAGACTCTAATACTGAGGAGGAGAAAAATGAAGACAAAAGGGAAGAGTTCGGTATTATTTATACTATGCACAGTTGCTATTATCGCATTTACCATTCTAGGATTTAATGGTTTAGAGGTAGCTGGCTGGAAAGTTAAATCATTTAATGAAATGATTACAAAAGGATTAGACCTTCAAGGTGGAGTTTCTGTTACTATGGAAATTCAAGAAGATGAAGTATCTAAGGAAGATTTAGAAAAAACTAAGCAATCATTAGAACTTAGAGTTAACAAAATAGGAGTGTCAGAAACAGCTGTTTCAACTGAAGGTGATAAAAGAATAAGAATAGAAATTCCTGGTAAATATGATTCGGCTGGAATTGTTGATGACTTAAGCAAAACTGGAGAATTAACATTTAAATCACCAGAAGGAGACGTTCTTTTGACAGGACAAGATGTAGAAAAGGCTTCAGTAACATCAGATCCAACTACAGGTAAGCCACAAGTATCTTTGGAGTTAACTTCTGAAGGGCAACCAAAGTTTGCGGAGGCAACTCAAAAATATCTTGGAAAGCAAATTTCAATTAACATGGATGATCAACAATTAAGTAATCCAAGAGTTGATACAGTAATCAATGAAGGGAAAGCTTCAATAACTGGTCAATCTTCATTAGATGAAGCTAAAAAATTAGCTGGGTTAATTAATGCAGGAGCACTTCCTGTTACAGTTAAAGCTGTTCAAGTTGAAACAGTTGGTGCTGAACTAGGTGCTACGGCTTTTCCAAATGCTTTAAAAGCTGGAGCTATTGGTATAGGGTTAGTTTATTTATTTATGATTGCATTCTATAGAAGACTTGGAATAATATCAGCAATTACAATGACTTTCTATACATCTTTAACTTTACTTATATTTGGTGAAGTAGGAGCGGCACTTACATTGCCTGGTATAGCAGCATTCTTACTTACAATTGGTGTAGCGGTTGATGCCAATGTACTTATGTTTGAAAGAATAAGAGAGGAACTTAAAAAAGGAATTTCTTCTAAAGCTGCTGTAAAGAAAGGTTTTGATGAAGCTTTATCATCTATAGTTGATTCAAATCTTACAACTATTATTGCATCATTAGTACTTTATTTCTTTGGAACTGGTTCAGTAAAAGGATTTGCTGTAACCTTGATGATAGGTGTTGTAGTAAGTTTATTTACAGCTTTAGTTGTCACAAGATTTATGCTGAATAAAGCTGTGGAAGCAGGCTTATTAAGCAAACTATCTCATTTTAGAGTGAAGAGGGGGTAGAGTTTATGCTTAGAATAGTAGAAAAAAGAAAAATTTGGTTTACTATATCCGCTATTATAATATTAATAGGGATAGGGTTTATGGTTTTTAAAGGATTGAATTTTGGTATAGACTTTAAAGGTGGTACTGTAATACAAATCCAATTAAAAGATGATTTTAATAAAGATGAAGTAGATGGAATTACTAAAAAATATGCAGCAGATGCAGTTACTAATGTTATAGATGGAAACAAATATGAAGTTAAATCAAGTGATTTAAACAGTCAACATGTTAGTGATTTAGTAAATGATCTTAAAGAAAAGTATCAACTTGAAGATAATGCTCTATTATCACAAAGTGAAATTGGAGCTTCTGTAGGGAATGATTTAAAGAAGAATTCTATAGTTTCATTAGGGATAGCATTAATAGCAATGCTTATTTACATAGCTATTAGATTTGAATTTAAGTTTGGTATAGCTTCAGTTGTAGCATTAGCACATGATGTATTAATAACATTAAGTGTTTATGCGGTGTTTAACATTCCGATTAATACACCATTTATAGCTGCAATGCTTACTATAGTTGGTTACTCAATGAATGATACAATAGTTGTATTTGATAGGATTAGAGAACTTTCTAAGAAAAATAGAAGAAAAGATGTTGTAGAGATTGCAGATACAAGTTTAACACAAACTATTGAAAGGTCAATTAATACAACTTTAGCTACATTACTTACAATTATAGCTTTAAATGTATTAGTACCTTCAGTAAGAGATTTTGCTATGCCACTAGTAATTGGTATAGTAGCAGGAGCATATTCATCAATTTTCATAGCATCACCAATTTGGGTTATCTTAAAGAAAAAGATGAATAAAAATACTAAAACTGTGACTGAATAGTTTATTGTGAATTAAGGGTAGATTTAAATTCTACTCTTTTTTCATTCAAAGATGGAAAATAAGTAAGAAAAATAACTAAAAAATGAAATTTTTTCTATAAAAGTGTATGACTGTTGTATATAAAGCAATACTATATATAGGTAGTAAAAGTTAAATGACACAATACATAGTATGTATTGAAAATTGTTTATAAAAACCATGAAAATCGTTTGCTATTATAGGCAATATACACTATAATATAAATGTTTTCTTATTTATGGAGGAGTAAGTAATGCGTAAATTTTGGGAGAGTATTTATTGTCCTAATTACATAACTGGATATAATCCCTTTCTACTTAGACATATGAATGGAGCTATTGAGAAACTTGTCTACGCAATAAACAATAGAAAAAAAATAGTGGTTTATGGAAACTCTTCAGTAGATGCTATATGTTCAGTAGCATCATTGAGCCTGATTTTAAGATATTTAAATGCAGATGTTGAATATCTTATACATGAGGGAGGGGAGATACGTAATTCAATAGATTGTAATGATATTCGAGAAGGTATTGATTTCCTAGGAGCTGACCTACTAATAACATTAGGAGTAGATTTAAAATCACAAAAGGAAGAAAGACTTTTGCGAGATTTAAATATAGATTTAATTGTTGTAGAAAATAAAAAAACAGTGAGGGAAAGAAATTATGTCTATATTAATCCTAAGCAGAAGGGCTGTGAATATAGGTACAAAAACCTGTCTTTAAGTGCGTTGACTTTTAAAGTAATGCAAGCTATTGCAATATCCTATAACATGAAGAATATAAATAAATATTTAGATTTAATACTTATAGGTGGACAATGTGCAAAGGTTAGTTTAAGAGGCGAAAATGGAGTAATATACAGAGAAGGCAAAAAGTTTTTAGTTAATACAAATAATCATGGATTAAGGGCAATAATTAATTTAGATCAGATTAAAGAATTGAATGATGAAGATATTGTTAATATTATAGAACTTATCACTCCAACTGTTAATACAGTAGGAGTAGTTAGCAATGCTAGAATAGTTCTTGAACTATTAACTACTGGAGATGAGTATAGGGCTAAACAGATAGCAAAATACTTAAACAAATTAAAAGTGCCAGTATAATTGGTGCAATACATAAATAAATACATACATATATAATAATTATTTTGGAGGAGTAAGTATGAATTTAAAAGATAAAATCAGAGTGATTGAGGACTTTCCGAAGGAAGGAATTAGTTTTAAAGACATAACTACACTAATAGGTGATGGAGAAGCACTTAAAGCTTCAATTGATAAAATTGTTGAACACTTAAAGGATAAAGAAGTAGATTTGATAGTTGGACCAGAAGCAAGAGGATTTATTTTTGGAGTTCCTGTTGCATATGCATTAGGGGTAGGGTTTGTACCAGTAAGAAAAAAAGGTAAACTACCAAGTGAAACAGTTTCAGTTAATTATGGCTTAGAATATGGAACAGATACTCTAGAAATTCACAAAGATGCAATTAAAAAAGGACAAAAAGTTGCTATAGTAGATGATCTATTAGCTACAGGTGGAACAATAGAAGCAGTTGCAAAACTTGTAGAAAGTGTTGGCGGAGAAGTTGTATCTCTTGACTTTGCTATTGAATTAACTGAATTAAAAGGAAGAGACAAGTTAGAAGGATATGATATACTTTCATTGGTTGATTATGAAGTATAGTAAAGATGTTTAAGAGAAACTCTATACAAAGGGTTTCTTTTTTTGAATTTTTTCAACATTAGTTTGTGAAATGAAAGCATGATAAAGTTTAAAGAATGTAGTAAAATTATTGCTATAAGAACTAATAGATGTAAATCCAAAGAAAGATTGTTGAAAATAGAAAAATAATATTATATAATATTTTTTATAGGTGGCTGGTTTAAAGACCAGCCTTTGATTTTAGAAAATAATGTTTAGGAGAGATTATCCTTATGATAGATACCTTGCTAAAAAAAATAGAAGATAATTGTATTAATGTTGATGTTGAAATGGTAAAAAAAGCTTATAAGTTTGCAGAAGATGCACATAAGGAACAACTTAGGGAATCAGGTGAACCGTATATAATACATCCTATAGATGTTGCTGAAATATTAGCTGAGCTTGGTATGGATACTAATACCATAATAGCTGGACTTCTACATGATGTTTTAGAGGATACTTCATGTAGTTATAAAGAAATGAGTGAGATTTTTAATCCAGAAGTTGCTAGCTTAGTGGATGGTGTAACTAAACTTGGCAAAATAAAATATAAGACTAAAGAAGAACAACAAGCCGATAATGTAAGAAAAATGCTTTTAGCAATGGCAAAAGATATCAGAGTAATAATAATTAAATTAGCTGATAGACTTCATAATTTAAGAACTTTAAAGTTCATGCCTAAAGAAAAACAAAAGTTAAAAGCTAAAGAAACATTGGACATATATGCTCCACTTGCTCATAGACTAGGTATGTCTAAAATTAAATGGGAGCTTGAAGATTTATCATTTAGATATTTACATGAGGAAGAATATTATGAATTAGTTCATGATATAGCAGAAAAAAGAGTTGAAAGAGAAAGTTATATACAAAATATAATGGAGGAAATCACAAAGAATTTAGAAGACTCTGGTATCTATTCTGAAATAGATGGAAGACCAAAACATTTTTACAGTATATATAAAAAAATGGTTAATAAAAATAAGAGTCTTGAACAGATATTTGATTTAACAGCTATAAGAATACTAGTAAACTCTGTTAAAGATTGTTATGGAGTTTTAGGAATTGTACATACTATTTACAAACCTATTCCTGGAAGGTTTAAGGATTACATAGCTATGCCAAAACCAAATATGTACCAATCATTACATACTACAGTTATTGGCTCTCAAGGCAAAACATTTGAAATACAAATAAGAACTTTTGATATGCATAAAACTGCTGAGTATGGTATAGCAGCTCACTGGAAGTACAAAGAAGGTAATGATTCTGGTGAAGATAAGGAACAAAATTTTGAGCAAAAGCTTGTTTGGCTAAGAGATATGCTTGAGTGGCAGAAAGAAACTTCAGATGCAGAAGAATTTATGGAAGGTTTCAAGATAGATTTATTTTCTGATGAAGTATTTGTATTTACCCCAAAAGGAGTGGTTATTAATTTAGGAAGTGGGTCAACACCAATAGATTTTGCGTATAGAATACATACAGATGTAGGAAATAAGTGTACTGGAGCTAAAGTTAATGGAAAAATAGTGCCACTTGATTATAAGTTAAAAACTGGTGAAATAGTTGAAATAATAACATCTTCATCATCAAAAGGACCAAGTATGAACTGGCTTAGTATTGCTAAGAGCAATCAAGCAAAGAGTAAAATCAGAGCTTGGTTTAAAAAGGCGAAAAAAGATGAAAATATTAATAGAGGTAAGGAACTTTTAGAAAAAGAACTTAAGAAACAATCTATAAATTTTTCTAGTATTGCTAAAGGGGAAATATATGAAAAGATTCAAAAAAGATATAATATACATAACATAGAAGATTTATATTCAAGTATAGGACTTGGGAACATTAATGCTTCTAATTTAATTACAAGATTAAAAGAAGAAACTAATGCAGAAAAGGAAAAATCTTCTCCAGAAGCAGAAAATAAATATATAGAAGAACAAATTGCAAAGGCAGAAAGAAATGCAAAGAGTTCAAAGGATTATGGAATTACTGTTAAAGGTGAGAGTAATCTCATGGTTAGATTTGCAAGATGTTGTAACCCAGTTCCAGGAGATGATATAATGGGTTATATTACAAAAGGAAGAGGGGTGTCTGTACACAGAACAGACTGTAGCAATTTACAATCATTAATTGACTATGACCCTAATAAAGTATTAGAAGTTAATTGGGGAACTCAAAAGGGAGCCTCCTATATTGCAGAAATTAGAGTTAAAGCAGAGGATAGAAAAGGAATACTTTCTGATATTACAATGGTTATAACAGATTCTAATCTGTATTTAAATTCATTAAATGCAAATTCCTCTAAAGGCAAGGAGGCATTAATAAGCATAAAAGTGAAGATAGACTCGATAGAACAACTTAAAGAGCTTATGAAAAAGATAAGAAGACTTGAAGGTGTTACTGATGTATTTAGAATGAACAATTAAAGGATGTGTATGGATGAGGGCTATAGTACAAAGAGTTAATTCCTCAAGTGTAAAAGTTGAGGATAAGATTATAGGAGAAATAAAAAGGGGATTTAATGTTCTTCTTGGAATTTCTAAAGAAGATACAAAAGAAGATACAAAATATATATGTGACAAAATTTTAGGACTTAGGGTTTTTGAAGATGAAAATGACAAGCTGAATCTTTCTATACAAGATGTTGAAGGTGAGTTACTAGTAATTTCACAGTTCACTTTATATGGAGACTGTAGAAAAGGTAGAAGGCCTAATTTTATGAATGCTATGGGTGGAGAAGAAGCTAATAAACTTTATGAAGAGGTTATAGAAAAACTTAAAGAATCAGGACTTAAAGTTGAATTTGGAGAGTTTGGGGCTCATATGGTAGTAGACATTATAAATGATGGTCCTGTAACTATTATGTTGGATAGTAAAAAAGAATTTTAAAGTGAGGTGCTTAACATGATTATTAAGACAATAGTAGTTGGAGCAATTGAAGAAAATTGCTACCTTATAGTAGATGAAGAAAGTAAAGAGGCAGTTGTAGTAGATCCAGGGGCAGAAGGGGCTGCAATAGAAAATGCTATTGAAAATTTAGGTGCAAAGCTTAAATATATTTTATTAACTCATGGACACTTTGATCATGTAGGAGCTGTTGAGTACTTAGCAGATAAATACAATGTTCCTTTTTATATAAATGAAAATGATGAAGAATGGATAAAAAGGGATAGTTCAGTATTTGGACCACTAAGAAAAGCAGATGGTAATTTAAATGATGGAGATGTATTAAATTTTGCAAACAAATCTATTAAGGTAATAACAACCCCAGGTCATACAGAGGGAGGAGTTTGTTTCTTAATTGAAGATAAACTGTTTTCAGGAGATACATTATTCCAAGGGTCAGTAGGTAGATCTGATTTTCCAGGAGGAAGTTTTGAATTGTTAGTAAGTGGCATAAAAAATAAATTATTACCACTTGGTGATAATATTGAAGTTTATCCAGGGCATGGTGGAAAATCTACTATAGGATATGAAAAAGAGAGAAATCTTTTTTTAAGTTAAGGAGTAAAAATGGAGATAAATATAAAGTTAAATGACTTTAAATATAGATATGATGTATATCAGATGTTTAATATTTATTTCCCTCTAGATGAAATTAAGTTTTCAGATCTAGAGGGAGATTATTATGTTAATATAGATTTAAATAAAATTACTTTTGATTATAAAGAATGCCATAATGAAGTTTCTGTAAAAGAAGATGAACATATAAAAGAAACTATAAAAAAAGTTATATTTGAATCTTTAGGTAAGATTACAAAAGAAACTTATCCTTGGGGAACTTTAGTTGGTATTAGACCTTCAAAAATAGCATTAAAGCTTTTAAGAGAAGGAAAATCAGAGGAAGAGATCAAAGAATTTTTTTATGAGAAACATTTTACTTATGGAGATAAAGTAAAGCTTTGTATTGATGTAGCAAATTCAGAAGATAGATTTGTAAATAAAGATGAGAAAACTATATCTATTTATATAGGAATGGCTTTTTGTCCTACTAGATGTCTTTATTGCTCATTTGCATCAAATCCTATAGGTGGGAATAGGAAATTAGTTTCACCTTATTTAGAAGCTCTCAACTATGAGATAGAAGAAATACATAAGTATATAGATGAAAAATCCTTAAAAGTTGAGACTGTTTACTTTGGTGGAGGAACACCAACGTCAATAGATGAAGAAGAATTTGAAAATATTATGAATAAGATATATAATTCCTTTGTAGACAAAAGAGAGATAAAGGAATTTACTGTAGAATGTGGCAGACCTGATTCTATAACTATGAAAAAGTTAGAAACTATGAAAAAGTATGATGTTTCTAGAATAAGTATAAATCCTCAAACTATGAATGATAAGACTTTAAGTCTAATTGGAAGAAATCATACTTCAAGTGATGTAATAGAGAAGTTTAATATGGCAAAATCCTTAGGATTTGAAGATATTAATATGGATATGATAATAGGGCTTCCAGGAGAAGGGCTTGAAGAAGCTAAACATACTGCAGAGGAAATTAGAAAACTTTCACCAGATAGTTTGACTGTACATGGACTTTCTTTAAAAAGAGGGTCTATTATGTATGAAAATTTTATCTTAAAAAAAGGCTTAGGATTAAAGAGTCAAGATGAAGTAATGAAGATGTATTCTGAAAGTAAGCATTTAGCTGAAAGTCTAAAATTAAAACCATATTATATGTATAGACAAAAAAATATGGTTGGAAATATGGAGAATTTAGGGTATGCTAAAGAAGGTAAGGAATGTATTTATAATATCCAAATGATAGAAGATAAGCAGACTATAATCGCACTGGGTGCAGATGCTGTAACAAAGGCTGTATTCTTAAAAGATAATAGGATAGAGCGTTTTGGAAATGTCAAAGATGTTAGGGAATATGTTAACAGAATCAAAGAAATGGTAGATGGTAAAAAAGAATTACTTGATACTTTATATACTTAATTAAGAAAGGAATGACTAAAATGGGAGAAGCTTTAGGTGGCTTAAAGAGAAGTATGTACTGTGGAGAACCTAGAGAAAGCCATATAGGAAGTAAAATTACTCTTATGGGATGGGTTCAAAGAAATAGAAAATTAGGAGGTCTTAATTTTATAGACCTTAGAGATAGAGAAGGAATAATGCAAGTAGTATTTGGTGAAGAGATAAATGCAGAAGCTTTTGAAAAAGCTAAAACGGTTAAACCGGAATACTGCATTGCTGTAACAGGAGAAGTTGTAAAACGTGAATCGCCAAATGAAAGTATGCTAACTGGTATGGTTGAATTAAAATGTGAAAGTGTTAAAATTCTTTCAGAATCAGAAACTCCTCCAATATATATAAAGGAAGGATTAGATGCATCAGAGCAAATAAGATTAAAGCATAGATATCTTGATTTAAGAAGGCCAGATATGCAAAAAATCTTTATGATAAGAAATAGAACATCAAAGGCAGTAAGAGATTTCTTAGATAATAACGGATTCTTAGAAGTAGAAACACCAACTCTTACTAAATCTACACCAGAAGGAGCAAGAGATTATTTAGTACCTTCAAGAAATTATCCAGGAATGTTTTATGCACTACCTCAATCACCACAAATATTTAAACAATTATTAATGGTATCAGGTTTTGATAAATATTATCAAATAGCAAAATGCTTTAGAGATGAGGATTTAAGAGCAAATAGACAACCTGAATTTACTCAAATCGATTTAGAAATGAGCTTTGTTGAAGAAGAAGATGTAATAGGAATTAATGAAAAACTAGTAGCCCATGTATTTAAAGAAGTTTTAGGGCATGAAGTTACACTTCCTATTCCTAGAATGACATTTAAGGAAGCTATGGAAAAGTACGGTTCAGATAAACCGGATATAAGATTTGGTATGGAAATAACTGATTTAACTGAGATAGTTAAAGATATTGATTTTATGGTATTTAAATCAGCCTTAGAAGTTAATGGCTCAATTAGAGCTCTTTGCTTAAAAGGTGGGGCTTCTATGGGAAGAAAAGACATAGATAGATTGGGCGAATTTGTTAAAGGATATAAGGCTAAAGGATTAGCATATATTCAATTAAAAGAAGATGGAATAAAGTCACCTATAGCTAAATTCTTAAATGATGATGATATGAATAATATTATAACTAAGATGGGAGCAGAAACTGGAGATTTAATCCTTATAGTTGCAGATAAGAATTCAGTAGTATTCCAAAGTTTAGGGGCATTAAGACTTGAACTTGCTAAGAAATATGAGCTAATAAAAGATAAGAGTGAATTTAAGTTTACTTGGGTTACAGAATTCCCATTGTTTGAATATAGTGAAGAAGAAGAAAGATATACAGCTTGCCATCACCCATTTACAGCACCAATGGATGAAGACTTAGGTATGATAGAAACAGATCCAGGCAAAGTAAGATCAAAAGCTTATGATTTAGTTTTAAATGGGGAAGAATTAGGTGGAGGATCTATAAGAATTCATAATATGGATCTTCAAGAAAGAATGTTCAAAGCATTAGGCTTTACAGAAGAAGAGGCTTGGGAAAGATTTGGATTCTTATTAGAAGCATTTAAATTTGGACCACCACCACATGGAGGATTAGCATTTGGTCTTGATAGAATGATAATGTTCTTAGCTGGAACAGATAACATTAAGGATGTTATAGCATTCCCTAAAAATCAAAATGCGTACTGCTATTTAAGTGAAGCTCCAAACATAGCTGATGAAAAACAACTTTCTGAACTTGGAATTAAGATTGATGTTAAGAAAGAAGAAAAAATAGAACAATAAGTTATTAAAAAAGTTCTGATTTAGTTTTAATATACTTTATCAGAACTTTTTTGTTGCAATAAAATTAATATATATTTAATCAATGTTATATGTTTTTAATGTATAATTTAGATAAATAACTTGATGAGGGTAAGATAATGAAAAAAAATAAAGTTTTAAGAGTAGTATTAAAAATAGTTATTGCTATGTTAGTTTTGTTAAGTATAGGGGTTATAGTTGGACTAGTATTAATATCAACAGTTCAAAAAAATGGAGAAAGTAAAATAGTATCAGTGGAAGATATCCCTAAAGATGTTGATGCTATAATAGTTTTGGGGGCAGGAGTAAAGTCTGATGGTTCTCCATGTGATATGCTTGTAGATAGGTTGAAAACTTCAATTGAAGTATATAAAAAAGATAATAATAGTAAGTTTCTTTTATCAGGAGATCATGGTAAGCAAAATTATAATGAAGTGGGAACAATGAAAAAATTTATACAAGAAAATTGTAATGTAGATGAGTCAAAAATTTTCTTGGATCATGCTGGTTTTTCAACTTACGAAAGTATGTATAGGGCAAAAGAGATTTTTAAAGTTAAAAAGGCAATTATAATAACTAATGAATATCATCTTCCAAGAGCATTATATATTGCAAATAAATTAGGCATTGAGGCTTATGGAGTTAAATCAGATATTAGAAATTATGTTGGGATTGATATATATAAAGGTAGAGAAAAGTTAGCTCAATTAAAAGATTTCTTTACTGCTTTTATAAAACCAAAATCAACTTATTTAGGAGAAGAAATTCCAGTGAATACTTCAGATGGAAGAGTAACTGATGACAAAATATCAAAAATTAATTAAAAGTAAAAGAATGGTTTTAAAAAACATATAAAGCCATTCTTTTTTTATAGAAAATATTAGAAAAATTTAACAAATAAATGTCAAGCTTTTGTAAATGTATACGATAATATAATAACGATCAATTAGAAAGGGGGAACTAATATGGCTATTGATATCATTCGTATTTTATATGAAAAAGCTAGTAAAGTAGAAAATAGTCAGGTGAAAAAGCCTGCTGTGATTTCAGCCGTTAGTAATAACTATAAGAAAAAAAATGAGCAAACCAAAAAGAATTTTAAGAAAGCCTTGGTTAATGCACAAAAAGACATATATGAAAAACCAGAGCATAAAGAGGATGTTAATGAAGTTATTATTGATTCAAGTTTAACCAATTTAATTTATGAAAATAGTCACTTAGGTACAATTGTGCAAGAGGAAATAGCAAAGAATCCAAGACTCAGTAATTTACTTAAGGATAAGTCAAAAATAAATAGGGAACCCTTAGATAAAATTTAAATTAAAAATCTATATGGGTTAAAATTAAATTAATGCTGAAGAAAATTAATAAGGTGAAGTCAAAGAAAGTCAGATATCAAAAATTAATATGTTTTTGATATCTGACTTTTTACTGTTTTAAAGATAGATAAAAATGAAATTATTACTATTTGTTAAAAAAGTAGTATAAATGAGTATAAAAGAATAAATTTAGATTGAATAGAAAATTTATACAAAATTAAACTTGACTAATGGTCATTTTGGGTGTAAATTTAATATTGTTCAATGGAAACTATTAGGTAGAAAGGAGGTAAAGAGATGAATTTTATAAAAATAGCAGGATCAGATATAAAAGGTATTTTCAAAAATAGGTTTATAAGAGTAAGTGTAATAGCAATCATAATAGTACCTCTATTATATTCTCTATTATATTTAGATGCCTTTTGGGATCCATATGGAAGACTCAAAGATATGCCTGTAGCAGTTGTTAATTTAGACCATGGAGCAAATGTAGATGGTAACTATCAAAGTTATGGGCAAGAGTTTGTTGACAAACTAAAAGATGATGACAGAGTTGGTTGGAAATTCGTTTCAGAAGAAGATGCGAATGAAGGTCTTGAAGGTAACAAGTATTATGCAAAATTAGTAATTACAGAAGACTTTTCAAAGGATGTAGCAAGTGCAAAGGAGGGGGCTCCTAAGCAGGCAAGCTTAAAATTTGTGTGTAATGAAAAGAAAAATTTCTTAGCATCTCAAGTTAATTCAAAGGTTGAAAGTGCATTAAAAGAAGAAATTACAAAAAGTGTTACTGATACTTATGTAACGGGTGCCTTTGATAATCTTTATAAAGTAAAGGATGGTATGGGCCAAGCTGCTGATGGTAGTGGACAAATTAATGATGGACTTACAACATTAAATGGCAAAGTGCCAGAACTTGCAGATGGAACTAATAAGTTAAATGATGGTTCAAATCAACTATATAATGGACAGGTTGACCTAAATAGCGGTATTTCACAATTAAATGGTGGACTTGGAACATTAAATAATAAAATAGGACCACTTAATGAAGGGTTAGCATTATTAAATAGTAAAGTTCCTAAGTTTGGAAGAGTAAGTGAACTAAATGATGGAATAATTGAAATTAATAATAGATTAGGAGAAGTCGCATATGGAAATGGAACTCTTAGTACTGGGCTTGGAACATTGGTTAATGGACAAAGTGTACTTAATAATGGATTAAAATCATTGAATGATAATAGTCCAACACTTGTTCAAGGCGTTGGAAAACTAAATAATGGAACTAGCACATTACAATCTGCTATTAATCAGTTATATAATGGATATACAACTCAAATTTATCCTGGTGTTAGTGCTATTGATGATGGGCTTAAACAAATGCAAGCAGGCCTAGTTAAAGGTTCTTCAAATTTAGATAATTTAAGTAAAGCTTCTAAAGATATTCAAGAAGCTGGCACTCAAGTAACAAATGGTTTTTTAGCTATAAAGAATAGTTATACTCAAGTAAATGAAGGCGTGAATAAACTTATCGTTGCATCTACAAATTCAGCAAAAAGTATGGATACTGTAGAGCAACTTTTAAAGGCAGGAAAAACTGAAGAAGCTCTTAAAATAGTTGAAGGAATTAATGCGGCAAATTCTAAATCAGCAAATGATATTGCTAAATTAAAGCAAGGTGCTTCTGATTTGGCTACTGGTATAGATCAATATAATGCCAAAGTTTCACAATATATAACTGGTGTCAACAAATTAGCTACTGGAGCTAATACATTAGTTAGTAATGTTAGTGGTATTTCTAATGGTGTTAGTAAGTTAAGTGATGGCTCTGGGAAGCTTAAAGCAGGTTTAAATACAACATTTGGGCCAGGGCTTGAAGATATAAACGGTGGAGCTGAAAATTTAAACAATAAATTTACAGTTTTAAATGATCAAATGCCAGCTTTAACTCAAGGAATATCTAAACTATACCTAGGGTCAAATAATTTAACAAAAGGATCATATGAACTATTTAAAGGATCTAGAGTTATATTTAAAGGATCATATGCACTATACTTAGGCTCAGCTAGAGAGAGAGAAGGAATAAATGAATTATATAAAGAAGTTCCAGCTTTACAAACAGGAGTTCCGCAATTATATTCAGGTTCAAATGAAGCAGTTGATGGAATTAAAAAACTGTATTCAGGATCAAATGATGCATTAGCGGGATCGAAAAAACTAGTTTCAGGACAAGGAGATCTTAAGGATGGTATTACTACCTTAAATGGAAAAGTACCAGAGTTAAAAGATGGAGTTACAAAGCTTCATGATGGTTCAAATGAATTAGCTACCAAATTAAAAGATGGTTCAAATGAATTAAATGATGGACTAGTTAATACATCGCAAGATATGGGAACATTTGTGGCAACTCCAGTAAACCTTGAAGTTGCACCAATAAATCCAGTTCCTAACTATGGCTCAGGTTTTTCACCATACTTTATAAACCTATCATTATGGATTGGAGCAATAATGATGTTCTTCGTAATTTCAGCAAAAACTGAACAATACGAAGGGGCAACTAAATTCGATAAAGCCTTTGGTAAATTCTTATCCTTTGGATTTGTTGGAATTCTACAAGCAGTGCTTGTTGGTATAGTGGTATTAACATTAGGATTATCACCTGCAAATATGCCATTATACTTTGCTTCATTAATCTTCTTCTCACTAGTATATATAGCTATAGTTCAATGTTTAATTTCATTGTTTGGTGATGCAGGAAGATTACTTAGTATAGTATTATTGATATTACAATTAACAGCTTGTGCAGGTACATTCCCATTAGAATTAGTACCAAGATTCTTTGTGGTAATAAATCCATTTATGCCATTTACGTATTCAGTAGATGCATTAAGAGAAATATGCTCAGCTTCCGTAATTAATTATGGTGTACTTTGTAAAGATTATATAATACTAGCAATAGTATTGGTTGTATTCTTAACAATTTCTATTGCAGGAGCAACATTTGGAGAAAAAATGCAAAGAGTAATAGAAGGAAGAAAATCAGGAATGAATTAACTTTAAAAAGACTGGGGGATCCCAGTCTTTTCTTATCTAAGAAATCTAGCAAAAAATTCTTGCTAAAGTTCTTGATTTTTAATTTGCAATCTTTAACACAATCCATTTTTGTTATTATTATTATTATTATTATTTCCATTGTTTCCACAAAGTCCAGAAAGAGCATTTCCACCCTGAGAACCATTATGATTGTTTTTCAAATTTCCTATTTTTTCATTTAACTTATTTATAGTTGCTGTATACTCATCATTATATGGGTTTAAAGTGGCTGCCTTCTTTATGTGATTAACTCCAGAATCTATCCAACCCTTTTTTATTAAAAGGATTCCCTTTAAGTAATTCCATTCAGCAGAAGAAGCATCAGAGAAAACATTAAGCTTTGCTTCAGCTGCAACAAATTCATCTCTTTCTATAAGATCTCTTACCTCCTCACAAGCCATTGTACTTGTAATAATTCTATAAGCTTCATTTGCTTCATTAATTTTTTCTTCATTAAAGGATTTAAAGGAGTCATTTTCAAGAGTATCTAAATTGTAAGATTCTAAAATATTTTTATATGCATCTTTAATTTCCTTTTCAGAAGAATGGGGTAATACCCCTAAAATTTTATAAGGATCCATTAATATATACTCCTCATATTTATATTGATATATAGTAAATATATTATAATTTATAAGAAATATTCATATATTTTTCAATTAGCCCCCGATTTATAACATTGTCAATGATTCCTTCGTTTTTAGAAATAGGTAGTTCTTTTATAAGATCACTACAATGCATAGCAAGCCCCATTAGTAAAAAATCTAAGTTCTCTTTTATTTTTTTTATAAAATCTTCATAAGGCAGATTATATTTATTATATGCCTTTTCAATAGGATTAAATTTTCCATTTTCCATATCTTCTTTTAAATCATCTAAAGCATCTATAAGATAAATCCATTTTCCAAATGCGTACCCAAAACTATAAAGGCTATTTCGCGTTTTTGCTGTATCTATATTTAAAGTAAAAGGAGCTTCTTTTAAAATTTCTCCTATAATGTGGCCAAAAGGATGTGCAATTTCATCTAATTGGTAAGAACAATTCGAAATTTCAATCAAGTGAAGTTCTTCAAGATTATTTTTGATTATATTATCAATATTTTTATAAGCTAGTTTTCTTTTATAGAGCTGTAATGATAGTGATAGAGTTTTGCTAGCTAAATTATTGTCGTCTATAACATCATCTAAAGCATTGTAGTAAATCAATGCAATATTTAAGTTAGCTGAATATATCAAAGGTGGATTTTCAGAAATACAAACTCTTTTATTAATTGGATGTCTTATACATGAAATAGGATAAGTTTTTGTTGTTTCATTATACAATGAGTCAAGAAGAACAGCAAAAAATGTTACATCATAATTCAATCCCATTCTTGGGGGATTGCCAAATTTTTTCTTTATACACATACATAAGCCACAGTAATAATGTCTAAAAGTTTCTAAATCCTTTACTTTTAACTCATCTTTAACTAGAGTTATATAGCCAAACACATAAGATCCTCCTATTTAAGAAATACATTTTGAATAAAATAGTTAGCTTTAGTTAAATCATATTTCTGAGCTATATTCTTTAGAATAGTAACTTTTTTATAATCATCAAGCTCTATATCTATAGGAAGTTTAGGATTAATTCTAAAGTAATTATCATGAAGTAATGTTTTGCAGTAGAGATTTTCTAGTGGAGCTGTATCATTTAATAAAACTGAAACTAAAGGTAATTTTACTGACGAAAATGGTCTAAAGGTCCAGTCAATAACTCCCCAATTTTTAGTGTTATCTGAAATTGCCTTAGGCACACTTCCGGTTCCAATTGATAAAACTTTAAAATCATTTATATCATATTCTGGAAATTTATGCATTACTGTTATAACTGCTGCTATTGCAGGTGAATTTGTTAAAATTCCTCCATCTATAAAATTATTATGAGAAGGAAAGTAAGTAGGAGCTGCTGAAGTTGCAAGGGCGACATCTAAAATTTTTTCAGAGTTATAGTATTTGTGTGAAATATTATTGAAAAATACACCCTGCCAATGGTTACTTGTTATTCCACTGAGACTAAATGCTGGTATAAATATATATTTATCTAAGTCACCAATGGTTGTTTTATTTTTACTTATAGAAGAAACTAATTTTTTTAAGTTTTCATTTTTATAACGTGGATGAAAAAGATTAAATCTTCTATGGGAAAATACTTCTTTAACATTTTCAAAAGAAAAAAAATTATCAGCCTCGTCACCATTAATACCAGCAGCTAGGCCTAATGATATTAATCCTCCAGATGAAGTTCCAGCAAAAAGATCAGTTTTATCTAAAAGAGCTTTATTATTATCACATAACCTTTTTAATATTCCAGCAGATAAAGCCCCTTTAACCCCACCTCCATCAAAAGAGATAATTCTAAAGGTAGACATAATGTCACCTCCTTTTAAAACTCTCTAACAATAATCTATGTAATAATCATAAAGTTGTTATTATAATAAAGAAATTTTTAGTTATTTTAAAGATAGAGTTAAATTAAATGTTTCCAAAGAGATTATTTGAAATATTTAAAGTGGTTTTTATGCTAAATAGAAAATTAGTACTAACTATATAAATTGAGACTTAGACTAATTGGAATAATAATTTGTAGTATAATAAAAATATATAATTGGAAAAAAATATAGATTGAATATATTCTACTGGAGGAAATTTATGAAGAAAAATGCAGCGCAAAGAGAATTTAAGAAGTTAAAGAGTCAAATAAATCAAATAGAAGAAATTGCACATCATTCCAAAGGTGGTGCGCTTCATGAGCATGAATCAGCTGTAAGAAAGAAGATACTTCTCTTAATGGAAATGGAGAAGGAAGGGTTTAAAGAATATGGAGATGTTTTAGATAGATATAATGATATTTTGGAAAGTATAGGAAAAAGAATTTTGGAGGATTATAATAAAAAGAATAATAGCGAGTTTGATTATTATGAAGTTGCTAGAGGAAATTATAATTCTCTTTTAAATTCAGGTATAATGACTGTTCTTACAAAACAACATATACCTAAGATGATTTCAGAAGAATTCGAAAAAAACTTTCCTGAAAATCCTAAGGATGAATATAGAGAAGCAAGAGGAATAAATAGAAAATTTGTTATTCATTTAGGAGATACTAATACAGGTAAAACTTATAATGCCATTGAAAAACTAAAAGAATGTAAAAATGGAGTATATCTTTCACCCCTTAGAATTCTAGCTCTAGAAAATTATGAGAGATTAAATAAAGAGGGAATTGTTTGTGATCTTCAAACTGGAGAAGAAGAAATCCTTCATGAGGGATCAACTCATGTATCTTGCACAATAGAAAAACTAAATTTAAAGAAACAATATGAGGTTGCAGTAATAGATGAAATTCAAATGATAGATGATTCACAAAGAGGAGCTGCGTGGAGTAGAGCACTGCTGGGAATAAGAGCAAGAGAAATACATGTATGTGGTGCATTAAATGCTAAAGAGATTATAAAGAAAATATTAGATGATTGTAAAGACCCATATGAAATAAAGGAATATAAGAGAAGTATTCCTTTAGAAATTCAAGAAAAAGAATTTAGTCATAAAGATATTGAAGATGGTGATGCTATAGTTTTATTTTCTAAAAAGAGAGTATTAAACTTGGTTCAAGAATATTCTGAAAAGGGAGAGAGGGCAAGTATAATTTATGGAGATCTTCCACCAGAAGTTAGAAGAAAGCAATACGAGCAATTTATAAATAAAGAAACAAAAATTTTAATAACTACTGATGCAATAGGTATGGGAGTAAATCTTCCTATTAGGAGGATAATATTCTTATCTACTAAGAAATTTGATGGAGAAGAAGTAAGATTCTTAACATCACAAGAAGTAAAGCAAATAGCAGGAAGAGCAGGAAGAAAAGGAATATATGATGTTGGATATGTGGCTTCAACCGGAAATAATAGTGAATTTTTAAAAGAAAAAATTAAAGAAAAGGATAGAGAAATAACTAAAGCTGTCATTGGGCCTTCTGAAGCTATACTTAGAATTAAAACTCTTCCATTAATAGAAAAGTTAGCTCTTTGGAGCACTAGAGAAGAAAAGCTTGAATATTACAGAAAGATGGATATATCAGATTATATAATAATTTTAGATAGAATAAAAAGATATAAGCTTAAAGAAGAAATTCAATGGAATTTATTAAAAGTACCTTTTGATGTGACCAATGATGATCTTATGGAACAATTTTTGTTTTATGTAGATGAACTATTTGTTGCAAAACTTAAAGAAATATCAAGACCAGTTGTACTTAGTGGAACATTAGATGAATTAGAAATATATTATCAAAAAATAAATATTTACTATTCATTTTGTAAACTATTTAATCTTAAATTTGATGTAGAATGGATTTATGACGAAAGAATTAATGTAAGTGAGCAAATAAATGAAATATTAATAAAATTATAGTACTAAGCAAAAGAGGTAATTCAACTAGTGAATTATCTCTTTTATAAAGGTACCCTATTATAAGGGATTAGCTACTTGTGCAAATTTATTTTTAACCTTATCTATAGAAGTTTGAGGTACTTGTTCTAGTTTGTACCAACCTTTTTGTTGCATTAGTTTAAATGTTTCATTCTGTCTATCAAGAGTTTGATTTAACAGTTTATTAAAATCGTAACGAAGAGGGTCTGTGGAAGATTCTTGCACGCCAAGTTGGTAAAGTGATGCTAAATTTTTTTCAAGTGTGAGTATTTCGTTTGTCATTTCTTTATCTCCAAGCATAATATTCACCATCCTTCTATCTTAATAGTTGATATAATGTTGTTATGTTTTGTTTGTGATAGTTTGCTAAATTTGTAAAATGAATTTTTAGATCAGAATCTTGAGTGTTATTACTGTTGTTTAAGCAACTCTTTTGAGCTAACTCTTCAGCACCTAGTAAATCTTCTAAATATAAAAGTTCTTTTTCAGTCATAAAACTACCTCCTTTAATCTTAGAAACAATTTTATTTTACCTCTAATTTATTTTCATTATGCTATGAAAAAACTTATATATCATAGAAAAATATGACTAATTGGAATAATACAAATACCTAAAACTAAAGAAAAAATATACAAAAAGTTAAATCCATATACTCTAGATTCAGGAATTAGCTCTTCAAAGGAAATATAAATCATTATTCCAGCCACAACACCAAAAACTATACTTAAAATTACATCATTTATATAAGGTTTTAAAAATAAAAATGCAAGTATTGCTCCAAAAGGTTCAGCCATTCCTGAAAGAAAAGTGTATTTGAAAGCTTTAGTTTTGCTTTTAGTTGAATAGTAAATTGGCATTGCAATAGATACTCCTTCAGGAATATTGTGGAGAGAAATAGCTAAAGCGATAGAAATCCCTAAAGTAGTACTTTGATAACCTGATACATATGTTGCAATTCCTTCTGGGAAGTTATGTAGCATTAATGCAATCATAGATACAAAACCAACTCTATATAAGTTGTTATTATTTTTATTAGTTAATAGAGTGTTTTCTTGAGAAGGAATGAAATGATCTATTAAAAGTGCTATTATAACACCAATAATTAAAAATAAAAGAGATAATAATACTCCATTAAACTTACCAAAATTTTTGGATAAAGTTTCTTCAGCTGCAGGAAAGAGATCTGTGAAAGAGATTGTTATCATAACTCCAGCAGAAAAACTTAAAGCAAAAGTTATTAATCTTTTACTACCAGACTTGGAAAAAAAAACAATAAAAGCCCCTAAGACAGTAGCCAAGCCAGCTAGTAATGAAAGGAAAATTGGTATTATTGAACGTAAGTCAAACATTATAAACTCCTATAAATTAATCACTAATAATATATTTATTTAATAAAATATTAAAAATAACCTTTTTAGTAACTATTATAAAAGTTATGAAAAATTAACTTGTGTATTTGTGATAAATATTTTATAATGCATAATAACAAAAAGTGGGAAAGGAGAAGATAAATAACATGAAAGGTTTTATTACAAGTATTGGAGAATATCTTTCCCCAGGATTAATAGTTTCATTAAGAAAAGTTTTGAAATTTTTGCTTGTTTACACAATAGGATTTCTATTGTTGTTGATGGGAATTAGATATGCAATCCCTTTAGTTATAGCTATTATAATAGCATTGATTTTAAGACCATTAAAAAATAGAATATTATCAATAAATAATAAATTAAAAAGATTTAAACTAACAGATGGTTTAATTTCTTTAATATTGACACTTCTATTAATATGTTTTTTGGGAATAATATTATTTGTTATAGGATATCAAATAATTGATCAATTTAAAAATTACTATACATATATTACAGATAAAGAAACAACAAATAACATATTGAATTTAGTTAGTAGAAAAGTACAAAATATTTTAAATAATATAGATAATATAAATCCAGATATAGCACAAAATATTAATGAAGGAGTATCAAAAATTATTTCATTAGGAACATCTATTATAGCTAAACTAGTTGAAAATATAATAAATATTGTAGTGTCTATACCAAGTGGTATAATTATAACTATTATTACAATAGTATCAACCTTCTTTGTTACTAAAGATATTGATAAAATTCTGGAAGGTATGAAAGGTGCTTTTTCTGAAAAAGGTTTAAATTTACTTAGAAGACTTAGAAAAAAGAAAAATCAAATATTTGGAGGTTATATAAAAGCTTATTCTATAATACTAACAGTTATAGGAATTTATAGCTCTCTTATTTACATATTGGTAGGAATAAAATATGCTTTTGTAATTGGTATTTTAACAGCAGTGTTGGATGCTCTTCCTCTAATTGGAGCAGGAATGGTTTATAGTGTTATTGCTATAATAAGACTTTCTATGGGAGATGTTAGAGGAGCCATAATAATGGCTGTTGGATATATTGGAGCTGTTGCAATTAGACAATTCTTAGAGCAAAAGCTTGTATCATCATTTTTAGGGGTTCATCCATTAATAATTATTATTGCATTATTCTTAGCATTTACACCAGTTGGATTTATTGGAACATTTTATTTTCTAGGTGCATTTATTTTATATGGAGCTATCAATTACCAAAATGATATTTAGACCCTAGAAAAATAATAAAAAAAGTAATATAATAGAAAAGTATATGAAAAGTTGGGGAAAAATAAGAAGGGGGAAGTGTAAAATGAAAAAAGTAAAAATTGCGTTATTAGGTCTAGGTAATGTTGGTCGTGGAGTTTGGAACATTTTAAAAGAAAATGAAGAAGAGATAATGAAGCGTTCAGGATGCAAAGTTGAAATAGCTAAAATTCTTGTAAGAGATTTGAATAAACCTAGGGGAGTAGAAGTTCCAGAAGGATTAGTTACAACAGATTTTAATGAAATTTTAAATGATGATTCTATTAAAATAGTTGTTGAGGTTATGGGTGGGATAGAACCTGCTAGAGAATACATGATAAAGTGCATGAATAAGAAAAAGCAAATAGTAACAGCTAATAAGATGTTACTTGCAACTAATGGAGATGAACTTTATAAAAAAGCTGATGAAGAAGGGGTAATGTTTAATTATGAAGCTAGTGTAGCTGGTGGAATCCCAATAATTCAAGCTATAAATGAAAGTTTAACTGGAAATAGAATTGAAGAATTATATGGAATAGTTAATGGAACTACTAATTTCATTTTAAGTAAAATGGAACTTGAAGGTAGTAATTTTAATGATGTACTAAAATTAGCTCAAGAGAAAGGCTATGCAGAAGCTGATCCAACATCTGATATAGAAGGTTTTGATGCGCAATATAAATTAGCTATATTAGCATCTTTAGCTTTTGGAACAAAAGTTGATGTGGCTAAGGTATATAGAGAAGGCATAACAAAAATAACAGATGTAGATATGGAATATGCAAAAAGTTTTGGTATGGTAATAAAATTACTTGCTATAGTTAAAGATGTTGAAGGAAAACTTGAACTTAGAGTACATCCAACTATGATTCCAGAAACTCATCCTCTAGCAAATGTGTATGATTCATTTAATGCGGTGTTTATAAAGGGAAATGCTGTAGGAGATTTAATGTTTTATGGAAGAGGAGCAGGAGATTTACCTACAGGAAGTGCTGTAGTTGCAGATATAATTTCTATAGTACGAACAAATATAGATTTTGAAAATCCAGTTTCGGTAGTTAAGAATAATTTATGGAATAAAGAAATTTCCGAGGTGGATAATATTGTGAGTAAATATTATATTAGAGCAACTGTAGCAGATAAACCAGGAGTTCTAGGTGAAATAAGTGCAGTATTTGGAAAACAAGAAGTGAGTTTACATTCAGTAATCCAAAAAGGTGATGTAAATAATAAAGGTAAAGTTACTTTAGTTTTAGTAACTCATATGACAAAGGAAGCAAGTATAAGAAAAGCCCTAGAAGAATTAAATAGATTAAATACAGTTGAAGGCATTGAAAACTTAATAAGAATAGAAGATTTTGAATAAAATAATTAAAAAAAAGTACACACAAAATACTAAAATATATAGTTTTTTTGTGTACTTTTTTTATACTTTAGCTTATTAATACAAAATGTATTAATAAGTATATTATATTAATAAATACTTATTGGATAATGGAAATGGTACAAGTTATATTTTATATAAAAAATCAAGAAAAATCAAAAGCTATATGGTTTTAAATAACTTTTTATGTTAAAATAAAAACACTTTATTAAATAATATATACGAAGGTGGGAAATAAATGAATAATGGTAATTTTGGAAATTTTTCTGAAGATAAGTTAAGAAATATATTTTCAGATTTTTTTAACAGATTTGAGAAACGAAATGTTAGAAACATAAGGAAAGGATCTTTAAAAGGATTTGTTAAGTGGCTTATAATAATATATTTAGTTATTGGGATAGGGATGCTTTTTAATTCTAATTTAATTTTGGATATTAGTTTAAATGCATTTGTAATAGTAGCTCCATTTGTTTTAATTTCAATATTATATGGAATAGTTCATTCTATTAAAAGACTTAGTTTTATTGGTTTATTTGTGGGAATAGCTTTTGTTGTATCAGCCATATATTTTAGTCCAATTATTAGTTATAAGAGTCATAGGGATTTAATTGGTCAAGTTGATGAAGTAGAATTTTCTAATGAAATAGATCACATAGATCTAAAACAACTTCCAACTATTGATAAAGAACTTGCAGGAAAATTAGCAGATAAGAAATTGGGGGAAATCCCTTCATTAGGAAGTCAAGTAACTATTGGAGAATTGACATTACAAAGTTTAAATGGAGAACTTTATTATGTAGCACCACTAGAACATTCTTCATTTATAAAATGGCTTACAAATAGTTCTGGGACAAGTGGATATATTAAAGTTAGTGCAACAAATGAAAATGATGTGCAGTTAGTTACAGATCTTAATGGTGAATCTTTAAAAATAAAATATTTAGCTTCATCATATTTGTTTAGTGACTTGCATAGAGCAGCATATTTAAGGGATATGAAAGCTGGACATACAGATTTTACATTTGAGTTAAATGATGAAGGCAAGCCCTATTGGATTGTTACAAGATATGATAATGCAATAGGATTTACAGAAAAGAAGGCTATTGGGGCTTTGATAATTGATGCACAAACTGGAGAATCAGAAAAATATGATATAAATAATTTGCCATCATGGGTTGACAGGATACAACCAGAAAGTTATATTCTAAATTATGCAAATAAGTGGGGAGAATTGGTTCATGGTATATTCAACTTTGGAGATAAGGATAAACTTAAATCAACAGATGATATGAATGTAATTTTTAATAAAAATGAATGCTTTTACTACACAGGAATAACCTCAGTTGGGAATGATGAAGGTTTAGTTGGATTCATGTTAACAAACACTAAAACAGGAAAAACTACTATGTATAAAACTGCTGGGGCAACAGAGAATGCTGCTATGAAGTCAGCAGAAGGTAAAGTTCAACAATATGGATATAAAGCAACTTTACCATATCTAATAAATATACAAGGAGAAGCTACTTATTTTACAACACTTAAAGATTCAAATGGGTTAGTTAAACAGTATGCTATGATAGATGTTAAAAATTATAACACAGTAGGTGTTTCAGATACGGTTCAAGGAACCTTGAATAAATATTTAGATGTACTAGCTAATACAAATGTTTCTTTAGATGGTTCGAATAAATCTGAAAGTATGGAAGGGGAAATAGAACGAATTGGAGTAGTTATAAAAGATGGAATTAGTATTTATGATATAAAACTAAAGGATAATAATAAAGTATTTACTGTTTCTACTGATACTTCAAGGGAAGTTGCTTTAAGTAAAGTTGGAGACAAGGTGTCAATAAAATATATAAGTGTTAAAGATAATAAATATATAATAGTAGATACATTTGAAAATCTAAGTTTAAAATAAATATGAAGATACCTAAAAGCTACAAAAGATATAGCTTATAGGTATCTTTTATTGCTTTTTAATGTAAAAGTTGTATAATAATAGGTAATAATATTAAATTTTGACAACAGAGGGGGAGGAAATGAAAAAATTTAAGAAAGCATTATTATATATTATCTTAGTTATTATTACTTTTAACTATTCATATTTCAAAATTGCAATATATTATAACAATTTTTCTTGGATTCAGTTTGGTAAATTATTAGCTATAGAACTTTTTAGTTGTGGTTTAATACTTATGTTGTTAATAAAAAAAAATCATAGTAGTATATATGATAAAACTATAGAAAAATATTTTCAAAATTACAATGATAATTTTGGAAATAGATGTGAGAGATTATTAGATTGTATAGATGTTGGATATGCTTATTATAAGGTTATAAAAGATGAATTTGGAAATGGAGTAAATGCTAAAGCTATTGAAGTTAATCAATCCATATTAAATATCTTGGGAATAGATGAAGAATGCATGCTTGAATGTGCTTTTAATACATTTGTAGAAAAATATATAAACAAGAAATACAAATCCATTGAAATAATAGATAAGGTTCAAAATGATGGTCAATTTAAAATATCGGAATATATAAATACAAGTAAAGAAAAGTGGATTCTATTTTCTGTACATAAAATAAAAAAAGATGCTTTTGCTTTAATTATTACAGATGTTAGTGCCAGAAAAAAATATATAGAGGAAATGAACTACCTTGCAAATTATGATGCTTTAACAGAGCTTAAAAATAGATATAGTATTTACAACTATTTATCAGATTTGAAAAGAAAACAAATGAAATTTGCAATTCTATTTATAGATTTAGATAATTTTAAAATATTTAATGATAACTTTGGACATGATTTAGGAGATGAAGTTCTCCATAAGGTAGCATTAAATTTAAAAAAGCACAAGAGTAGTTCAATAGAAATAGGAAGATTAGGAGGAGATGAATTTATAATTATATTGGAAGATAGTATCTCAATAGATAATATTGAATGTATTGGACAAGCTGTTTTAGATTCGTTAAATTTTAGTTTTTGTCATAGGGCTTATACATATAATATTAAGGCAAGTATAGGGGTAAGTGTATTTGATAAAGATACTGATAATATTACGACCTTATTAAAATATGCTGATATTGCAATGTATCATAGTAAAAATAGAGGTGGGAATAAAATTAGTATTTTTAAAGGAGAAATGCTAGAAAATGAAATAAAGAAAATGTATTAAATAGTAAGTGTGTATAAATAGAATTAGGTTCATAAAAGAAATATAAAGACAATATATATTCTCTAGAAGAATATAAAAAGATTGAACGGTTAGGAGAAATATTAAAAGACAATACTAATTATAAGTAATGAGGAGGAACAATAAATGAAAAAAGGAATTTTGGTAAAGAAAGGAATACTGTTGGATGTAAAATCAGAAACTAAGAATGAGGCTATAGAAAGAGTTGGAAAGCTTTTAATTGATGGAGGATATGTAAAAGATAATTATATAGAGGGAATGAAAGTTAGAGAAAATGAGGTAACAACTTATATAGGAAATGGTGTAGCTATTCCTCACAGTATGAATGAGTACAAGAAGGACATACTTGAAACAGGCATAGTGATTGCTCAATATCCAAATGGAGTAGATTTTGGAGAAGGTAATATTGCTTATATAGTAATTGGAGTAGCTGGAAAAGGCGATGAACATATGGAGATGTTATCAAAAATTGCTTTAACTGTTCAGTATGAAGAAAATATTGAAAAGATGAAAAGTGCAAAAACTTCAGAAGAAATAATTCAAATTATTCAAGAAGGAGATGCAAACTATTAGGTTTATGTATGTAACTATATTAAGGTGGATTATTATCCACCTTAATATAGTTATATTTTATAAATATAGTAAGAAATTTTAGAGATTCTTAATGTGCGTGTTTTAAAATATGTTAAATAAAATTAATTTATAAACAAAAATAAATGCCGTTAATTAATAAAAAACAATAAAATATATCTATACACAACAAAAATAATCGATTTATGTAGCAAAAAGTAGAGCTGAATGTATAATATATATAGACAAAAGAAAATAAATATGATAGTATGGTTAAGTAAATCGTAAGGTATAAAATAAATCAAGAAGGAGGAGAACATTATAGAGAGAATATATTTTTAAACAAAAAAGCGCCAGAACTAACTTGAAATATTAAAAGTTTTAAGTTATGTTGACGAGGTTGGGGAGTATCGAAACTTCGGCGGGTGCCCCACGGTATCGCACTACCGTAAACGACTGGTAAAACTATAAAGTGATTTATAGCACAAATTCAGTCTGGTGTTAAAACCTTTTTTTAGTTTTAATTTCTGGGATTATTATGCCTTTTTATTTTTAGCTAGAATGAAATTAAAAGAGGATTAAAATTGAATATTATATAAAAAAAGAGAGGAAGAATTAATATGTGCGGAATAGTTGGATATGTTGGAAAGAATAGAGCAACAGACTTTTTAGTTGATGGATTATCAAAGTTAGAATACAGGGGGTATGACTCTGCTGGGGTGGCTGTAGAGAACGATGGAAAAGTTTCTGTTGTAAAGCATAAAGGCCGTCTTTCTAATCTTAGTGATGATTTAAGTAATAATGTTTTAGAAGGAACTGTAGGAATAGGACATACTAGATGGGCTACTCATGGAGAACCTTCAGATGTTAATTCACATCCACATAAAAGTTCGAAAGGAGATATAACTGTAGTTCATAATGGAATTATAGAAAATTATCTAGAACTTAGAAAGTGGCTTAAAGAGCAAGGATATGAATTTAAATCTCAAACAGATACAGAAGTAGTACCAAACTTAGTTCACTATTATTATGAAGGGGACTTATTCAAAGCTGTTGTAAAAGCAACTGAAAGACTTGAAGGTAGTTATGCATTAGGTGTAATTTCAGGAGATGATCCAGACAAAGTGGTTGCTGTTAGAAAAGATAGTCCATTAATAGTAGGACTAGGAGAAGATGAAACATTTATTGCTTCAGATATTCCAGCAGTAATAAGTTATACAAGAGAAGTATATCTTTTAGATGATAATGAATTTGTATTAGTTACTAGAGATGGAGCAGAAGTTCTAAATAGTGACGGTTCAAAGATAGATAAAGAAGTGTACAAAGTAACATGGAGTGCAGATGCAGCTGAAAAAGGTGGATATGATTCATTCATGATGAAGGAAATACATGAACAACCAAAGGCTATAAGGGATACTTTGACTGGAAAAATTTCGGCTAATGGAGTACACTTCGAAGGATTTAACTTAACAAAGGAAGATCTTGATGGAATAGATAGAGTATATATAGTAGCTTGTGGAACTGCATATCATGCAGGTCTTATGGGAAAAGTAGCAATAGAAAAATTTGCTAAGATTCCAGTAGAAGTTGATATAGCTTCAGAATTTAGATATAGAGAACCATTAGTTACTAATAAAACATTATTAATAACTGTAAGCCAATCAGGAGAAACAGCTGACACATTAGCAGTTTTAAGAGATTGTAAGAAGATTGGAGCTAAAACTTTAGCTATAACAAATGTTGTAGGAAGTACAATATCAAGGGAAGCTGACAATGTTATATATACAATGGCAGGCCCTGAAATAGCAGTTGCTTCAACTAAGGCTTATACAACCCAGGTTGTTGTAATGAATTTAATTGGAATGTATTTTGGGCAATTAAAAGGAAACTTAGCTAGTGATGTGGCAAAAGAATTAGAAGAAGCTTTAACATTACTTCCAGAGAAAATTGAGGAAGTGTTAGATAAGAAAGCGGATTTAGAAGAGGTAGCTAAGATTTTAGCTAAAGAACAAGATGTATTTTTCTTAGGAAGAGGTGTTGATTATGCCTTAGCTTTAGAAGGGTCATTAAAACTTAAAGAAATAACTTATATTCATTCAGAAGCATATGCTGGTGGGGAATTAAAACATGGACCAATAGCATTAATTGAAGAGGGTACAAAAGTTATAGCATTGCTTACTCAAACTAAGCTTAGAGAAAAAATGGTAAGTAATATTGTAGAAGTTAAAGCTAGAGGAGCTGTAACTATAGGAATTGCTTATGAGGGTGATGAAATAGATGAATCTGTATTTAATAAAATTGTTAGAATACCAAGAATATTAAATATGGTTGCACCAGTAGTTGCTGCAGTTTCATTACAATTATTAGCTTATTATACAGCTAAAGAGAAAAACTTTGATATAGATAAACCAAGAAACTTAGCTAAATCAGTTACTGTAGAATAATTGTTATAGTTAAAAGTTAGATTAATGTGGCTATGGAATAAAGTCATTCAAAATTAAAAAAAACTTGTTGAAAGTTTAATATAGTTGTTCAAAAAACAGAGAGAAAAGGGCTAATCCAAGCTCGGATCTCTCTGTTTTTTCATGCCAATTAATCTTATGAATAGAGGTTAGGATAGAAAGGAATAATAAAGCTAAAGATAGAGAAAATGTAGAAAAATAGGATGAAAGGGAGTAAGGGAAAAGTGGGATTTTGAAAACAACTTTATTGTACAGTTCACTAGTTTGAATTTGATTTAAATCACATATTAATAAGATCAATAAAGCTATAATAAAGTCATAAGTTAAAGAAAAAGTAAATGATGAAATTAATAAAGGATTGTTTTAAATATACAATTTAGGAGGAATAAATAAATGAATAAATTTAATAGTAATCAAAAAATAGGTGATATAGTAACAAAGTTTCCAAAGGCAGCAGATATATTTAAAGAATATAAAATTGATTTTTGTTGTGGTGGAGACAGGCCATTAATTACAGCTATAAAAGAACAAGGAATTAATGAAACAGAACTATTAGAAAGAATAAATGATTCCTATGAGGAATTAAAAAATAATCTTTACTCAAAAGATAGAAATTGGGTGGAAGCACCCCTTGATGAATTAGTTGATCAGATAGTAAATGTACATCATGCTTATCTTTATGAAAACCTTCCTAAAATAAGTGAGTTAACAACTAAAATATTAAGGGTTCATGGAGAAAAGCATCCAGAGCTTTCAAGAGTTCATAAATTATTTCATACTGTTAAGATGGAACTAGAAGCTCATTTAATAGAAGAAGAGACTATTCAATATCCAGCAATTAATGTATATTTAAAAAGTAATAATGAAGCTGATTTACATAAAGCAATAAATATTATTAATCAATTGCAAGATGAACACATCGGTGCTGGAAATATACTTAAAGAATTAAGGGAAATAACTAATGATTATGATCTTCCAAGTAATGCGTGTACTACTTATAGATTAACTTATTCTAAACTACAAGAAATGGAATCGGATATATTTCAACATATACATTTAGAAAGCAATATACTATTTCCAAGACTTTACGAATTGGAAAATAAAAAATAATTAATAAAGTAAAGTTAAGATGGATAATAAAAAGATAGAGAAATTAACTGAAGTTTTACAAAAATTAAATGAGGAAGTACTACAGAGAGTTTAATAAAAGAAGGTTGAACTTTGATGAAAGAGATATTTGATTCAGAATACTAGGAATCAAGTATATTTTTAATTTTTTCACATACAGAAATAAAAAGAAATTTATAAATTTTAAAGTTGTAACGTATGTTACGGAAGATATGATGTGAATATAGTAAACTCTAAATTGTCAAAGTTAGGAGATTTGGAAAAGAAATTATTAATATTTTATATAGAGAAATAGGAGGACACGATATGTCAATGTTTTGTTATCAATGTCAAGAAACAGCAGGTTGTACTGGATGTACTAAAGTGGGGGTTTGTGGTAAAGATGAAAATGTAGCAAAAGCTCAAGATTTATTAATATATGTAACGAAAGGACTAGCTATAGTAAGTGATGAAGGAAGAAAAGTTGGAGTTATAGATAGTACTGTTGATAAATATATAACAGAAAATTTATTTACAACAATTACAAATGCAAATTTTGATAGAAATTCTATTTTAGATAGAGTAAGAGAAACTTTAAAATTGAGAGAAGAATTAAAGACTAAAGTTGTTAGAGCTGGTGGAACTGTTGGAGAAGTAAAAGTAAATGGTGGTTTCTTCAAAAAGGTATTAGGAATGCAAACTACAGAAATAATTATACCAGAAGCAGCTACTTGGACTGCTGATAATATAATTGAATTTGATGCCAAGGCAGAAAAGATTGGAGTACTTGCAACAGAAAATCAAGATATAAGAAGTTTAAGAGAACTTATCACTTATGGATTAAAGGGATTGTCAGCTTACATGAAGCATGCAATGAACTTAAAATATAATAATGAAGAAGTTCATGCATTTATGGCAAAAGCATTAGCAGCTACAATTGATGATACTTTAAGTGTTGATGATTTAGTTGGACTTGCATTAGAGGCTGGTAAATTTGGTGTAGATGGTATGGCGTTGCTTGATAAAGCTAATACTGAAAGCTATGGACATCCAGAAATAACAACAGTTGATATTGGAGTTAGAATTAACCCAGGAATATTAATTTCAGGACATGACTTAAGAGATTTAGAAATGTTGCTTGAGCAAACAGAAGGAACAGGAGTAGATGTTTATACTCACGGAGAAATGCTAGCTGGACAATATTATCCAAAGTTCAAGAAATATGCGCACTTTGCAGGAAACTATGGAAATGCATGGTGGAAACAAAAAGAAGAATTTGAAAAATTCAATGGGCCAATCCTCATGACTACAAACTGTATAGTTATACCGAAGGATTCTTACAAGAATAGATTATTTACAACAGGTGCTACAGGAATGCCAGGATGTGCTCATATAGAAGCTAAGGCTGATGGAACAAAAGATTTCTCAAAAGTTATAGAAATGGCTAAAAAGTGTAAGGTTCCTACTGAAATAGAAAAAGGACAAATAATTGGTGGATTTGCTCATAACCAAGTTTTAGCTTTAGCTGATAAAGTTGTAGATGCAGTTAAATCTGGTGCTATAAAGAGATTCTTTGTAATGGCAGGTTGTGATGGTAGAGCAAAATCAAGAAATTACTATGCAGAATTTGCACAAAAGTTACCACAAGATACAGTTATATTAACTGCAGGTTGTGCAAAATATAAATATAATAAATTAAACTTAGGAGATATTGGAGGAATTCCAAGAGTATTAGATGCAGGACAATGTAATGATTCGTATTCATTAGTTGTAATAGCACTTAAACTTCAAGAAGTATTTGGATTAAAGAGTGTAAATGAGTTACCTATTTCATACAACATAGCTTGGTATGAACAAAAAGCTGTAATAGTATTATTATCATTACTACACTTAGGAGTTAAAAATATTCACTTAGGACCAACACTTCCAGCATTTCTTTCACCAAATGTTGCTAAAGTATTAGTTGATAACTTTGGAATTGGTGGAATCACAAATGTTGAAGATGATATGAAGATGTTTATGGAAGCTTAAAAAATAGTATTATTAAATAATATACAATAAATATGTACCCTATCTATAATCTACAATATTATTTACAATATAGAATCCTAGTTGCAAAATTGTAGCTAGGATTTATTTTAAACTTTAGTATCAATTATATAAGGAGGATGATAGAATGAATAATAATTGCGGTAACTGTTGTAATAATTGTAGAGGAAACCTTTGTGCAAGCAAGGTTCCAATATTTGAAAATTTAAATAATGAAGAATTATTAGAAATTGTAAAAATGATAAATCATAAAGAATGTATTAAAGGCGATATAATCTTTAGTGAAGGTAATATAGCAAATACACTTTATTTCGTGAACGAAGGAAAAATTAAATTATATAAGTACACTAAAGATGGTAAGGAACAGATATTGCATATACTTTCTGAGGGAGATTTTTTTGGAGAATTAGAGCTTATAAAACCTTCTACGTATGGATTTAATGCTAAGGCAATAGTAGATTCTAAGATATGTACTCTTACCAAAGATGAAATGAAAGATATAATTATGGGGAATCCTGAGATTGGAATAAAGGTGTTGGAAGCTGTAGGAGAAAGATTATCAAAGGTAGAAAGTCTTGTACAAAATCTTGCAACTAATGATGTGGATTCAAGAATAGCTTATTTATTAACGGATTTGATGGAAAATTACGGGGAAATTGGTGAAAATAATATATCTATAGAATTACCATTATCAAGAGAGGATATGGCAAATTTTATTGGGGTAACACGAGAAACTATAAGTCGAAAATTAAAAAAATTTGAGGATGAACAATTGATAAAGATAGTTGGAACAAGGAACATTATAATTTTAGATGAAGAAGGATTAAAAGATTACATATAAAAATAAATTTTATGAGATATGGAGAGTTGCAATTACAAAGAAATAAATATTTTAAAAAAGATGCCTTGGATTAATATCTGAGACATCTTCTTTGCATAACAGTGAGATTAATTAAATCTCATAAGGCACATGGGGGATATCTGTTAATTAACTTTTTTAAGTATTCTTAAACATTACTAAGTAATAAATCAGAAGTATATGCCACTAATCCTTCAATTTTCTTTAAGCTATCTTCATTAAGTGAAAATCTTATTCTTAATGGAAATTCTACATCAATCATACCAGTAGACTTAATTACATCAGAAGTATTTAATACTTTTAAATTAGTTTGATTTAAATAGTCTTGTACAACTTCTATGGCTTCTCCACTCCATCCGTAAGATCCAAATGCTGCACCTAATTTAGATTCTAAGTTCAAAGATTTTAAATCTTTTAGAATATCTTCCATAGTATTTCCAATCATATCTCCATACCTAGTGGAACTGCCAAAGAAAACTACGTTTGATTCATTAATAGTGTTTATTATGTCTTCTCTAGGAGTTTTATTTACATCAATTGCTTCAGAAATTATGTTTTGCTCTTCAAATTTTTCTTTTAGAATAGCAGCAATCTTTTTTGTGTTACCTGTCATAGTAGAGTATAGAATAAGTGCTTTTTTATCTAAATCTGTGTTTTTGCTCATATTAGCATAAGTATCTATGAATCTTTGGACATTATCTTTAATAATATATCCATGAGATGGTGCTATCATTTTTATGTCTAAATCTTTAATTTTATCAATCATATTTTGAACATATCTTCTGTGAGGATGCATTATTAATTTATAGTAGCCAATAAAATCCTCCATTATATCTTCTTTTGCTGCATCATTAAAATATTCATAGTTAGCTACATGGGTACTAAAAATATCGCAAGGAAATAAAATTTTATCTTCTTCACAATAAGTTATCATAGTTTCTTCAGTATGAAGATATGGTGTTTCTATGAATCTAAGAGTCTTGCCTCCAATATTTAGAGTATCACCATCTCTAACGACTAAAAATTCTCTATTATGAAGTTTATACATTTCCTTAAGTTCATTTACAGCTGGTTGTGTGCACACAATTACAGCATTTAGCGCTTTAGAAGCTAAGCTTCTAAGCGAACCGGAGTGATCAGGTTCAGTATGATTAATTATGATATACTTGATTTTATCAAGTTCAATTATACTTTTTAAATTTTCTATATAATTTCTTCCAAAGCTTATATCAACAGTATCAATTATTGTAGGTTTTTCAGTATTTAATAGATAACTATTATAAGTAGTTCCTTTAGTTAAAGTCAATCTATGAAAAGGAACTTCCCTATCATCAATTTTACCAACCCAAAAAGTATTTTCATTTAACATAATATTTTTTTCCATAATATATTCCTCCAATATTTTAATTTGCTTTGTATTTTTTTTGTTTTTTATGGCTTTATTTTATACTCATTTAAGTTATAAAAATATGATTTAAATCAAATGACTAAAAATTTAAATTATATAGAATTGCAATGTATGGATTGAGTTTAATATCTTATATCATTGTAATTTTATGATTTGCATTTCTTTAAAATTTGATTGAAATCATATTGTTTTTATTTTTGCAAAGATATAATAAGCCCATCAGCTAAATGAAACAAGCTTAAGAAAAAAACAAACATTAAAACAAAGAGCTGAAGAAAAATAGGAGGATTTCAATGATAGATACTAATAAGATAAAATCCAATAGTAAATGGAAGGGATTTAAAGATTTTCTTGTATATAAAACAGTTAAAGAAGATGAGGCAGTTATATCATTCTATTTAAAATCATTAGATGGAAGTAAACTTCCTGAATTTATAGCAGGACAGTTTATAACTGTAAGAATCAAAAATGAAGATAATACTTTTTCTAATCCTAGACAATATACGTTGTCCATGAATTCTAATGAAGAATTTTATAGAATAAGTGTAAAGAGAGAAGAGAATGGTTACTTAAGCAGAAAACTATGTGATGAAATAAAGGAAGGGGATACTCTTCAAATAACTACACCACTTGGAAATTTCGTATTAAAGGATAGTGAAAAACCATTAGTTTTAATAGGGGGAGGAATTGGAATAACACCAATGCTTACAATGGCTTATGATGCAATAAATAGTAATAGGAAAATATATTTCATTTATAGTATACCTAATGCAACGCATCATAGTTTTAGAGAAGAAATAGCAAAACTAAATAATAATAATAACTTCAAAAGTATTGTATTCTACACACGTCCTGTTGAAAATGAGAAATTAGGAGAAAATTTTGATATAAAAGGCAGGATATCAAAGGAATGGATGATGGATAATTTACCAAAGAATGGAGATTTCTATTTTTGTGGGCCAGTACCATTTATGAAAACTGTTTATCATAATTTAATATCAATGGGTATTGAAAAAGAAAATATAAACTTTGAAATGTTTAAAGTAGGAGTAGATATAACAAAAGAGTAAGAAATGAGGAGGAATAAATTATGTTTAATGATATAAAAGATGAAAACAATATTTTTAAAAATTTAATAAATGGAAAATGGGTTGGTAGTATAAGTGGAAACTTTGTAGAAATTAAGTCACCAATAGATAATTCATTATTAGGTAGAGTACCGGCTATGACAAAGGAAGGGGTAGATACTGCAGTAGTAACAGCTAAAGAAGCTCAAAGAAAGTGGAATAATACAACAATAAATGCAAGAGCAGAAATATTGTATAAAGCATCAGACATTTTAATAAAAAATATAGATGAATTATCAGAACTAATGATGAGGGAGATTGCTAAGGATAGAAAAAGTTGTAGATCAGAAGTTTCTAGGACAGCAGATTTTATAAGGTTTACAGCAGATACAGCTAAGAATTTATCTGGTGAAAGTATTCCAGGAGATAGCTTTCCAGGTTTTAAGAATAATAAAATTTCAGTTGTAAAAAGGGAACCATTAGGAGTTGTACTTGCAATTTCTCCTTTTAATTATCCAATAAATTTAGCAGCTTCTAAAATAGCACCTGGTTTAATGGCGGGAAATTCTGTTGTATTAAAACCAGCAACTCAAGGAAGCTTATGTGGACTATATTTAGCAAGAATATTTGAGAAAGCAGGTGTTCCAGCTGGAGTACTAAATACAGTTACAGGTAAGGGAAGTGAAATTGGAGATTATATTACTAATCATAAAGGAATAAATTTCATCAACTTTACAGGTAGTACAGAAGTAGGAACTAGAATTTCTAAGATGACTAGTATGGTACCTCTTTTAATGGAACTAGGTGGTAAGGATGCTGCCATAGTTTTAGAAGATGCTGACTTAGAATTAACTGCAAGCAACATTGTTGCAGGTGGATATTCATATTCGGGGCAAAGATGCACAGCGGTAAAGAGAATTTTAGTAGTAGATAAAGTGGCGGATAAATTATTAGAAAAAATCAAAGAGAAGATGGAAAAGCTTACTGTAGGAAATCCTTTAGAGAAAGATGTAGATATTGTGCCTCTTATAAGTTCTAAAGCAGCAGATTTTGTTGTTGAATTAATAGAAGATGCAAAAAGGAAAGGTGCTGACTTAATTGTAGGTGGAAATAGAGTGGGAAATTTAATTTATCCAACACTTTTTGATAATGTAACAACAGATATGAGACTTGCATGGGAAGAACCATTTGGGCCTGTACTTCCAATTATAAGAGTTAAGGATAAAAATGAGGCTATAGAAATTGCTAATAAATCAGAATATGGGCTTCAAAGCGCTGTATTTACAAAAAACATAGATGATGCTTTTTATGTGGCTGATAAGTTAGAAGTGGGAACAGTTCAAGTAAATAATAAAACAGAAAGAGGTCCAGATAATTTTCCATTCCTTGGGGTGAAAGCATCTGGGATAGGAACTCAAGGTATAAAATACTCAATTGAATCTATGTCTAGACCTAAGGCCACTATAATAAATCTATCAATACATAATTAATATTAGTAGAAGAATGAAATGTTTTATTGAGATTTGATTTCAATCACATTTTCTAAAAACAAATAAAGTTATAATAATGTCATAAGTTAAATAAAAAAACAATTTAAGGAGTAAATAGTACAATTTTAGGAGGTTTAATATGAAAATAATATATTTTAGTCAAACAGGAAATACAGAAAAAATGGCAAACTTAATTCTTGAAGGAATAGAATCTGAAGGAAAGAAAGCTGAATTAGTAGAAGTGTCAAATACAACACTTCATGATGTTAAAAATGAAAAAATACTTATTTTAGGGTGTTCAGCTTATGGATCAGAAGAATTAGAAGAAAGTGAAATGGAACCTTTTGTTAATTCATTAGAAGGAAATGTACAAGGAAAGAAAGTTGCTCTTTTTGGTTCATGGGGATGGGGCAATGGTGAATGGATGAGAGAATGGGAAAAGAGAATGGAATCATATGGCGCTACATTAATAAGTGAAGGTTTAACAGTTCAAGAATCTGCAGAAGGTGATGATGAAGAAAAATGTAAAGATTTTGGAAAATTAATAGCAAAATTAGAATAACAAAAGAGGCTGTATCAAACCAAGTTTGATACTAGTTGATAAAAAAGAGAATTCAACATTAAAATTGAATTCTCTTTTTTGAGCATAATATTAATATGAATATAAATAATATTATACCTTTTTATAGGGCATTTTTACCTCTTTCGCCTGTTCTGATTCTGACACAATCCTCAATGTTTGAAACAAATATTTTACCATCACCAACTTCTCCGGTTCTAGCAATTTTTATTATAAGATCAATTATTTTCTCTACTTCAATATCATCAACTATAAGTTTTACTTCTATTTTAGGCAAAATATTTATTGAAACTTCACTACTTCTATAATGTTCTTTCCAACCTAATTGTTGACCACAACCAAGTACTTGAGATATAGTAAGGCCTGTTATTTTAGCTTTATGCAATTCATCTTTAAGTTCTTCAAGTTTTGCAGGTCTAATAATCGCTTCAATTTTTTTCATATAAAAATACCTCCTTAATCAAGTCCCATAAATGATGGGTAAGCTGTTTCGCTATGTTCTGACATATCTAATCCATTAGCTTCGTCAGATTCAGATACTCTAATCTCCATAAATAATGATATTAATTTAAGAATAATAAATGTCATAGTTGCAGCAAGTGCAATAGTTGCTATTATACTTATAATTTGAACTATAAATAAATGAGCATCTCCAAAGAAAAGTCCATTCCATTGAGCTGATGAATTAATAGAAGTTTGGGTAAATAATCCTGTAGCGATTCCTCCCCAAATACCACCAATTCCATGACATCCAAATGCATCCAGAGCATCATCAATACCTAATTTTGATTTGATAATTGATATTCCAAAGAAACAAATTGGACTTACTAATGCCCCTATGATTAAAGATGACCATATTGGAACGAATCCTGCGCCTGGAGTTATTGCAACAAGTCCAATAACTGCACCAGTTGAAGCACCAAGTAGAGTAGGTTTACCGAATTTGATTTTTTCAATCAACATCCATGATAATAATGCTGCTGCTGCAGAAGTGTTAGTTGTTAAAAATGCATGCACAGCAAGTTCGCCTGAACCTAAAGCACTTCCAGCATTAAAACCAAACCATCCAAACCAAAGTAAAGCAGCCCCCAAAAATACAAAGGGAATATTATGTGGTTTGTGAGAAATCATACCATACCCACGTCTTTTACCTAATATAAGACAAGCTACGAGTCCACTAACACCTGAACTTATATGAACAACATTACCACCAGCAAAATCAACAGCACCTAAAGTTCTTAAAATCCCACCATCTCCCCATACCATATGTGCAAGAGGATAGTAAACTAAAACCAACCATGCAGCTATAAATATAAATAGAGCTTTAAATTTCATTCTGCCAACTAAAGATCCGGTAATAAGTGCTGGAGTTATAATTGAAAACATCATTTGAAATGCTGCAAACAATGTTTCAGGAATGGTAGCAGCATAAACATCATTAGGATCCATACTAACACCAATAAAAAATAAATGATTAAATCCCCCAATAATTCCTTTAATATCATCACCAAAAGATAATGAGTATCCAATAACTATCCACAATACAGAAGCTAGTCCACATACAAAAAACGATGAAAGAATTGTGTTTAAAACGTTTTTTCGTCTTACCATTCCTCCATAGAAAAATGCAAGTCCTGGTGTCATAAGAAATACCAATGCTGTGCTTACTAAGATAAAAGCACTATCTCCTAGATTTGTCATAATTATCAATCCTTTCGTAAAAAAAATAGAGACAGTGATGATGTCTTGTTTAGACAAAATCACTATCTCCTTTGATAGCTATTTTTTATAAAAATTATATTATCATAATAACAAATTTTCAGAAAAAAGAAATACCTTTTTTGGCATGTTAACTTAAAGGTTATAATATTAATATATTTGAAATATTATTAATTAATTATTAATGATATTGGATTTATATGGATTTAGATTTGACAAATTGTCACAAGATTTGTTAGGTATAATTTTTAAGTTGTTAAGGATTTATTAGAATTTTATGAGAATCTAGATTGATATATTTAAATAAGAATTTAGAACAAAGTTATTTTATCTAAATTTTAATTAAAGTATGATATACTAACACAGAAAGAGGTGAAATGGGTGAGTTTTAGTAATAGAACAAAAGGAATATTATGTATAACATTATCAGCTTGTGGCTTTGCTGCTATGTCTGCCTTTGTTAAACTGGCTGGAGATTTGCCATCCTTTGAAAAAACATTTTTTAGGAATCTTGTTTCATTAGTAGTAGCATTCTTTTTAATTTTAAAAAGTAAAGATAGTCTTTTAGGGAAAAAAGAAAACCAAAAACTTCTTTTAATGAGGTCTATACTTGGAACATTAGGAATAGTATTAAATTTTTATTCAATAGATCATTTGGTTTTATCAGATGCTAATATGTTAAACAAGCTTAGTCCATTTTTTGTAATTATATTTTCAATGTTGTTTTTAAATGAAAAGATTAATTCAAAACAAGTAACTGGATTAACAATTGCCTTTATTGGTGTTTTGTTTGTAATTAGACCTAGGTTGAATTTTGAGATAATTCCAGCATTGGCAGGGATTTTAGGAGGAGTTACAGCAGCAGGAGCATATACTTGTGTTAGAGCATTAAGTGGTAAAGAAAAACCAAAGACTATAGTGTTTTATTTTTCATTAATATCTAGTTTGATTATTGCACCATTTACAATAATCACATATGAACATATGACAATTATACAATTTTTATATCTTATATTAGCAGGAATAAGTGCAAGTGTTGGACAGTTTGGAATTACATTTGCGTATAAATATTCACCAGCTAAAGAAATATCAATTTTTGATTATAGTAATATAGCTTTTGCAGCTATATTCAGTTTTATGTTATTTGGAGTATTACCAGATATTTGGAGCTTTATTGGATATGGAATTATATTTGGAGCTTCTATATATATGTTTATATATAATAAAAATTTAGATAGAGTAGAGTTTTAAGTTAAAAATATATCTATCACTGTGGGTAAATTATTAAAGGTATACAATACTACTCTGGCATTAAATATTTCTCTATTACATATCTGAAAAAAATCTTATTTTAATATTAAATTTTGTTTCTTTTTAAATAGTAGTTTAATTATAACAAGATAAGATGTCTTTCTTTTTTTTATTTAAACCTATATTTTATTATTATAATTAAAATGTTTAATGGTATTTGTCTTATTATATAAATTTTATTCTCATAGAAACTCGAAAATAATGTTATTATGTATAATTAACCCTGGATATAATGGATATTTACACTAAAATCATTCGAAAATTTACTCCAACAATCAATATCCTATATTAATAGTTTATGATACTATATCTATATACATATTTATATATAAGGAGGACATAATCAATGTTAAATTATAAAGATGAAGTAGTAAAATTAAGTATGCCTGCAAAGATTAAAATGAAATTTATAGAAGGCATTAATAATAAAAATTTCAAAATTAATTTAATTATTATATTGGTTAAAACATTATTGTTTATAGCATTATTATCTGATGATAAAGCAAATGGAATACATTTAAAAAGTGTGTTTATTGCACTACCTCCATTTGGTGGTTGGATAGCTATCAATGCAGCTTTTGTATCTTTAGGATTGTTTTTTAAAGGAAGGGCACAAAAATGGAGTTTTTGGGGATTGAATCTTTTATTCACTATATTGGTTATAGGTGACATGTGGTATTATAGGTCAAATTCAGTTTTCTTAAATTATCATATGTTTAGTATGACAAGTAATTTAGACAATTTAGGAAGTTCTATTATATCAATGGTAAGATTAGTTGATGGGATATTTCTAATTGATTTAGTTGTTATGGCTGTTATAAATATAAAAAATAGAAAGACATATACTAAAAATCCTAGAAATACTATAGGCGCATTAAGTATTTTGTTGTTAGCATTTACATTTTTAGCATATTTGCATGTAAAAATAGATAAAAAAGAAGGTGGGTTTACAGGACAATATCTATTTAGAACATGCTGGAGTCCAAATCAAACTATGGGTAATCTAACTCCTATTGGATACCATGTTTATGATGCTTATGATTTTTATGAGCAGTCAAAACCTTATAAATTTAATTCTAATGAAAAAGAAGAGGTTAAGAATACATTATCTAGCCTTAAAGAAAATAAACAAGATAATGAATATGCTGGAATGCTTAAAGGCAAAAATTTATTGGTAATTCAGTGGGAATCTCTTGAGAATTGTGTTATAAATCAGAAGATAGAAGGAAAGGAAATAACTCCTAATGTAAATAAGTTGCTTTCCAATTCTTTATATTTTGATAATTTTTATGAACAGACTTATGGTGGGACAAGCTCAGATGCTGAATTAATGACAAATACCTCTGTTTTTCCAGTACGAGAAGGTGCAACGTTTTTTAGATATCCCACAAATACTTACAAGTATTCTTTGCCTAACATTTTTAAAAATATGGGGTATAGTACTTTAGCATCCCATCCAGATAAAGGATCATATTGGAACTGGATGACTAGTCTTAAATCAATGGGATACGAAAAATTATTAGATTCAGCAGATTATGATACTACAGATGTAATAAATCTAGGAGTTTCTGATGAAAGTTATTTAAAGCAATTTAATGAAGTGCTTAAAACTCAAAAATCACCATATATGGCATATACAATCACATTAACTAGTCATAGCCCTTTTGATATGCCTGAAAATGACAGATATTTAAAGCTCCCTGAAAATTTAGAAGGAACAAGACTTGGGGGATATTTTCAATCAATAAATTATACAGATAGATATATTGGAAAATTGCTTACTGATCTTGAGGAAAGTGGTGCGCTTGATAATACAGTAGTTGTTATGTATGGGGATCATGAAGGTGTTCATAAGTTCTATGATGATGAAGTTAAAGCTACAAAAAACTTAGAACCTTGGATGGAAAAGAATGATAAAAAGGTTCCTCTTATTATTTATAACAAAGATATACAAGGAAAGACATTATCAGTAAAAGGTGGACAAATAGATACACTTCCAACCATAGCTTATTTATTTGGAGCACCAAAAGAAAGTTATTCAAGTATACTAACCATTGGAAGAAACTTGCTAAATACAGATAAAAGTTATGCGTTACTTTCAAATTATGAATTAATGCAAGATGGACTTTCTACAGAAGAGCAAGAAAAGATAAAGAGTATGATTACTATTAGTGATAAGATGATTAGAGGAAATTATTATAGAGATGAGGCTGATTTTAATGACTAAGAAAAATATATTATTGTATATTTTATGTGGAATATGTTTTGTTATGCCTATAATCTCAGTAGAGGGATTAATTCCATGGGTTATAGCAATATTTTTAATAAGTAAAAATTTTAAGAAATTTAAAGAAAATAATAGTATAAAGCCAGTAGTATTAAATACAATATACTGCATGGGACTTATATTTATATATAACATACTAGCACGAAATATAGAGAAAATCTTAGTGAAGATGTTTATGTAGTGGGTATAATTTAATTAATTATATCTTAAAATAAGATTATCAATACTTTATTGGCCTTGAAATTCAATTGACAAGTTTTGCTTACAGGAGTAAAATTAAGAAAAAGGAACATACCCCCAAGGGGTATAAGGAGGAGATTAAATGTTAAATCATATAAATACTGATAGTTTTACAGAAGAAGTATTAAATAGCAAAGGAATAGTAGTTGTAGATTTTTTTGCTACTTGGTGTGCTCCTTGTAAGATGCTTTCACCAATATTAGAAGAATTACAAACAGAAATGGGAGAAAAAGTTAAAATAGTTAAGTTAGATGTAGATGAAAGTGGAGAAATTGCTAATAAGTATGGAGTACAAAGTATTCCAACAATTAAGATATTTAAAGATGGTGCAGATGTGGAAACAAAAGTTGGATTTATGCCAAAAGAAGTATTAAAGGAAGCACTAGAAGAGGTTTTATAATATATGTCTGAAAGATATGATATTGCTATAGTAGGGTCTGGGCCAGCTGGCTTATCAGCTGCTATTAATGCTAAGATTAGAAATAAATCTTTCATTTTATTTGGTAGCAAAATATTAAGTTCTAAGATTCAAAAAGCACCCAAAATTAATAACTATCTAGGATTTCCAGGTTCTTCTGGAGAAAAGTTAGCAAAAGCATTTTTAGATCATATAAAAGATATGAATATACAAATCACAGAAGAGAGAATAAATAATATTTATTCAATGGGTGATTATTTTGCTCTTATGGTTAATGAAAAAATGTATGAAGCAAAATCGGTGATATTGGCTTCTGGTGTTGAATTTTCTAAACCTTTAAAAGGTGAACTTGAATACCTTGGAAAAGGGGTAGGGTATTGTGCTACATGTGATGCACCACTTTATAGAGAAAAAGTTGTTTGTATAGTTTCTTCAAACCAAGAAGGTGAACAAGAAGCAAATTATGTTGGTGAATTAGCGTCTAAAGTTTATTACGTTCCTTTATACAAGGGGAATTACAAGTTAAATGAAAATATAGAACTTGTAGAAGATAGACCTATTGAAGTTAAGGGTGAAAGTAAAGTAAATAAACTTATTTTAAAAAATAGAGAAATAGAAACTGATGGGTTATTCTTATTAAAAGATGCTATTTCGCCATCACAATTAGTACCTGGTTTACAAGAAGAAGATGGGCATGTTAAAGTTGATAGGTTAATGGCTAGTAATCTTAAAGGTCTTTTTGCTTGTGGTGATTGTATAGGAAAGCCATATCAATACATAAAAGCAGCTGGAGAAGGTAATATAGCATCATTAAGTGCTGTAGCTTATTTGGATAGTTTAAAATAATATAGAGTCTTTACAAACTACAATGTTTGTAAAGGCTTTTTTCTTTTTTTATTTGTGTTAAAATCATTAAATCATGTTGTATGAATACAACAAAATTAGATCTAACCTTTATTGTGATAAAATGTGAAAATTGACAATGAGAAATACTTTTCTTGCAAAATAAAATAAAGTAAAATAGAAAAGTAGCTTTTAGAAAACGTGAAAATAGTCAAATTAGGTTTATTAATTAAAGAAAAAAAGGCTATTTAAGTTAAAAATGAATAAAAAATCAAAAAGGAGATAAAATATTTTGAAAATTTAAAATAATATAGTATAATAACTATTGTAAAAAAGAAAAAATCAAAATTGCTCAAATATTTGTAGTCAAAATTTCTTGACTTGCATAGTATAAAGAGTATAATAAATAATATTATTAAAGGAGGTGGAGTTATGGCAGTAAGAGATTATAGAGAAATGTACATCACTACGATATTAACTTTAGGCAAAGATCGTGGGCTAGCTGAATCAGAGCTTAACAGGTCTTACTTAGCTGAATTAACTTTTGAAGAGTTAAAGGAATTAGCTCAAAAATTACAAAGTTAATTAGAAAGGAATAGAAATGTATTTGTCTATTGGATTGTAAAAAAGAGTGGCTTATGTGTGTAAAGCTACTCTTTTTTATTTTTATAAAAAATGTTATTATTACTTATGAAAGGTAGGGAGATAAATTTGATAATTGTTGTAATATTAGTTGTAATTTTTTTGATTTATTTACATTTTACATCAGAGTATGCATTTAAGAAAGCTTTTCTTGCAAGTAGAAAGACTAAAGAAGATTCAATTAAAAGAATTGAAGGATGGGGTCTCTGGGATAAAGAATATTTTGAAAATTTAGAAATGGAAGATGTTTCAATTGTATCAAAAGATGGGTTAAAATTAACTGGACATTTAATTGAGAGATTTAAAGATAATAATAGATATATAATTTTGGTTCATGGATATAGTGCAAATTATTATCTTCATACACCTTTCATTCCAATGTTTTTAAAAGAGAAATTTAATATATTATTAGTTGAAGAAAGAGCTCATGGAAATAGTGAAGGGAAATATGCAACATATGGATATAATGAAAAAGATGATTTAAATTTATGGATTGATTTTATTGAAAATAAAAAAGGAGAAAAGTTGTTTTTAGGATTACATGGACAATCTATGGGCGCTGCAACGGTACTTATGTGTGGAGCAAGGAATGATAAGGTTAACTTTATAATTGAAGATTGTGGATATTCTTCAGCTAAAGAAATAATTCGATATGAATTCTCTAAAGTAAAATATGTCCCTTTTACTTTAGTATATTGGCTTCTAAATTTAAAAGTTAATAAAAGATGTGGCTTTAAATTTGAAGATGTTTCTCCAATAAATGAGATAACTGATTGTGATACTCCAATATTATTTATACATGGGGATGAAGATAAAAAGGTTCCAGCTAGTATGGCGATTGATATGTATAAAAAGAGGGCTAAAGAAGATGATATGTTGCTAATTATACCTAACGCTGTACATTTAACATCATATAAAGAGAAAAAAGAAGAATATGAAAGCATAATACATCAGTTTGTTAATAATGCTGATATTTAGATAAATATGGAGCATATTAGTAATTCCATTCATGGAAAATATGTGATATACTAATTCATGTTCTGGTCTATTGGTCAAGCGGTCAAGACGCCACCCTCTCACGGTGGAATCAGGGGTTCGATTCCCCTATGGATCATTATATAACTCACAACCTTAGATAATGTTAAGGTTTGTGGGTTTTTGTTTTGTATATATCTAATTATAAAGCCTTACTTTAAAATTAGTGTAACATGCACTATGGTTCCAATTTTAGTTATATTATATTTTAATTATTCTACGAATCATTCTTAACTCACAAATCTTAAATAGTATTAAGGTTTGTGAGTTTTTTGATGAAATTTTGTTTATTATCTTAATTTTCGTGTAAATAAGGAAAATGAATTACAAAAAGAATAATTACACAAGTCAAGAGGAAATATAGAAATATGTGATTTAGTTATTATATTGTTAAAGAACTATCTAAATAGTATTTTTTTATAATAAAATTAAGGAGGGGTCTAATTGAAGAACTGGTTTAAGTTTCTGATTCCTTTGACTGTTATACTTAGCCTAAATACTAATATAGGAAATTCAATAGTACAGCTACCAGATGAGAATAAGATATCAACACAGAATGTAGATAGATTGCAGAAAATAAAAGAAAAGGGAGTATTGACAATACTATCATCTAATAATGAACCATACTCTTATAAAAATCCTAGAACTGGTGAATTTAGTGGCATAGATGCAGATATTATACGAGAGGTAGCTAAACGTTTAGGAGTTAACAAAGTGGAGGCAAGATATACTTTGTTTTCTAATTTATTTGAAGATTTAGTCAAGAGTTCTGACATTGATATGATAGTAGATGGAATAACCATAACAGATGAGAGAAAACGATTAGTGGATTTTACCATACCCATTTATGATGCTAGAGATGGAATATTAACTAGAAAAGATACAAACATAAATAGTAAGGATGATTTAAAAAATTTAATTATTGGTGTAAATAAAGGTGAAGTGTATGAAGATATAGTTAAAAATTGGAAAGAACAAGGATTTATCAAAAATTATTTGATTTTTGATAATAGGGATTCTTTAAGAATAGGATTGCAGAATAAAACTATAGATGCTATACTTGCTGCAATCACAATAGAACAAAATATTGTTCAAAAAAATCCTAAATCAAACTTTAAAATATTATCTCCAACCCAATATAAATCTGAAAAGGTTGCTACTGTAGGATATCCTTTAAAAAAAGAGGACACTACATTATTAAATGCAATTAATGAGAAATTACAAGAGATGAAGAATGATGGAACTTTGTACCAGATACTTACTAAGTATGGAATAAGAGATCATTATATTCCATAATAATTTATTTATTATATTGGTAAATGAATATTTAAAAAATTAATAAAGCTAAGGAGGAGCCAAATTGAAGAACTTTTTTAAGTTTTTAGTTTCTTTAGTTGTTATAATAAATCTTACAACTAGTGTTGGATACACTTTAATACAACTACCAAATGAAAATAACATACCAATGCAAGAAGTAGATAGATTACAAAAAATAAAAGAGAAAGGGGAATTAACTGTTGCATCCTCAAATGATGTACCATTTGCATATATAAATCCTAAAACTAGTGAATTTACTGGAATTGATGCAGATATTATGAAGGAAGCAGCAAGGCGTTTAGGAATTAATAAAGTAAAAATGAAAGAAGTTCCATTTGATCAGTTATTAAACCAATTAAATGTTGATGAAGATATAGATATAATAGCAGATGGAATGTATGTTACTGAGGAACGAAAAAAATTAGCTTCATTTACAAATATATTGTACAAGGAATCTGAGGCTATTATAACCCCAAAAGTTTCGAAAATTATTTTTAAAGAAGATTTAAAAAATGCAAAGGTAGGGATTGGAGCTTTGAAAGGGACAGTTTACTCAGATTTAGCTAAGAAGTGGGAAAAAGATGGCTCAGTGAAAAATGTAATAACATTTAATAATCAAAAAGATCTATTGAATGCTGTAAATACTGGGAAAATAGATGCTGCTATAACAGATTCCATTGTTGCATCATATTTCATATCACAAGATCCTAAGCTATATTTAAAAATATCATCTGTAAAAGAATATACACCAGAAACACCAGGAAGAATTGCAGCAGCAGTTAGGAAAAGTGATGTAAATTTTCTAAAAGAACTAAATAAAGCAATTGATGATATGAAAGAGGATTTAACAATTCTTAAAATTCTTAGAAAATATGGATTAGATGAAACGTTTATAGTTCCTGTAAAAGATGGCCATATTTCAAATTAATGTTATTTGTCTAGAAAATTTTAAAAAATGAATAGAAAGTAGTCTACTACCTTGCTATATTATTGCTGTAATGGGACTATTTGGGTGATGAAAATAGTTTAATATTATTTTAATGCAAGAAATTATATTTAATATTATATAAAAGATAGTGAGGTAGAAATAGATTCTGATTATTGAAAAACTTAAGTTAGCTAATTCTTTCTTTTAATTTTAAAATATGCGTTAAAGAGTGTGCATTTTCATATAGAATATTTTAAAAGTGTTAGAAAAATGTGGGCTATGTGCTATAATGTACATTTGAAGATAAACAAAGCAGCAACTCAAGGAGAAAAAATATAATGATGAAACAGACACATATAGCAGTGGGGGTAGCAGTAACAATTTCAATAGTTGTACAAGATCCTATAAGTGTTCTTGGTGTTATTGGATCTGTTGCTCCAGATTGGGACAAACCTTTAGGAATGAAACATAGAGAAATAACTCACTCAATATTGGCTCTTGTAATAACGACAGCAGCAATTAATAATTTTAATAAATCAATAGCATTAACATGGGGAATAAGTTATATTACGCATATACTAGTAGATGCTATTACAATAATGGGCGTACCTCTCTTTTTTCCTATAAAAAAGAAGTTTGGGATTAAGATGCTAAAAACTGGGGGAATGGGAGAGTATGTACTGCAGTTTTTAGCTGTAGTGTTTATAATGTATAAATATTTGAAATAGTGCTTAGAGTAAACTTCAATGAATATGTATTATTTGTTGAAGTTTTTGTATAATTTGATAATTTAATCACAAAACTATAGAACAGATGAAATCAAAAGCTTTTTCATCGTCATATGTTGATACTTTAACATTTCCAAATCTATTATTATGTGAATTAAAATTTAATATGTCACTCATTTCTTTATAAAAAGCTTCTCTATCAATTTTATCTTTTGAGAATAAAATCTTTTGACAACAAGGTTTACTGTTAGCGTGTGATGGAAGTAACAGTATAGCAATTCCACCTATATATTTTTTCATATTTACATTTGGTTTTATCATATTAATGTAACACATTCCGTCTTTTTCGCTTGAAAACTCAAAGAAAACTAATTTATCAGAAGTTTTGAAATTTCCATTAAAGCATTTAATTACAGAGTTATTATGAAGTATTTGAAATGATACTTCATTTTCCTTAAAATCAATAATACCTTCTTGAATAGAACCTTCCTTAGTAGTATTTGTTACAAAAAAATACACATAGTATTTATTTCTAAATATGTTTCCAATAGGTTCAATAGAATTTACATTAGATTCTAATTGGCTATATGATAAAGTTTTATGTAATAAATCATTTAAATTTATATTATATACTTTACATATATATATTAATGTTTCTATGGAAGGAAAAGCTACTCCAGCCTTATATTTAGAAAGTAAGTCCTCAGATATACCAATTTTTTTAGATAAATTTTTTTGTGTGCCTTCTAATTGTATTATTTTCTTTAAATTATATACAAAGTTTAAAGAGACTTCTTTATATATGTTATTTTTTAATAACTTTATTTCGTTTAAATTAATGGGATTATTAGTCATCTATTACCTCCAAAAAGTTGAATAGAATTCAAGTGCTTATAATTAAATTTTCAACTTTATTTTTAATTTATATAAATTTATTGAGCATTTACACTTCATATATTACCATAACAAGGAAATATATTAAACAATGAGATTTACAAATATGATTAGTAAAATATTTGTTTAAAAAGAAGAGAGGAATATAGAATTCTATGAGTTTACAAATAATAATTATTTTGATATTAAATTTTATAATTTCAGTAATAGGAACATTAGCTTATTCTATTAGGTTAGTTGGTGTTAGAACAGGAAAAATTGCTATTACTTTATCTGTGTTTAACATATTGACTTTAGTGTCAAGAATAGCAGTAACTTTTCAATCCCCGTTACTTACTAAATTGGTCGAGAATAATTCAAATAATAGTAGTTTAATAGGTACATTTAATTTAATAATTGTTATATCAGGAATAGCTACAATTGTTGCAGCTTTTTTTCTTCCAACATTTCAGAGGATATTTTATAAAGGTGTGTTAAGTTTTTCGGTTGATAAATCAATTTGTAGACTTGTTATGCATAGTTTTTCAAAGGCGGGTATAAACTACATAAAAGATTCTATAGCTATACCAGTAAAAGAGAATATTACAAAAATTAATTACAAAAAAATTCCAAAAAGAATAACCATTTATAATTTAATTGCAGTTTCTTGCATAACTACAGGAAGTTTAGCTCCAATTTATGCAGGTATAATAGCACCTGATTTAAGAGCAACTTGCATAACATTATCTTCAATTATTAATGGAACTGCTACAATTCTTATGTCTATATTTATAGATCCTGAGTTATCAGTTATGACTGATGATGTAATAGAAAAGAAATGTACAGAGCAAGATTTTCGCACATGTATTATGGCTATGGTTGGAAGTAAAGTAATAGGTACATTTGCAGCAGTATTATTTTTTATACCTTCATCATATTTAATTGTATATATTGCAAAAATTATATAATGAAGCAATTAAGTTTTAAATATTCATGTAATTTTTTCATTGTTTACAAAAAAAATAATCAATTAATCAATTATAATAATGTGTAAATTACACATACTATATTCGAAGACCATACAATATCACTTTAAGGGAGGAATGACAATGGTACATAAGGAGCATAGTAGAGAGCATCAAAAAAGTAGTTTCTTTAGTTGGATAGGAAGGTTAATATTAGTTGCGATTGTTTTAGGAATAACATCATTTTTAACTCCAGGTTTCAGTATTACAGGGTTATGGTCATTTTTAATTGCAGCAGTTGTAATAACAATACTAGATTATTTTGCAGAATCATTTATGGGTGTAGATGCATCTCCTATAGGTAAGGGAATAAAAGGATTCGTTATTTCTGCTATTATAATATATTTAGCACAATATTTAGTGCCAAATATGAGTGTGTCCATAATAGGAGCTATATTAGCAGCTATAGTTATAGGAATCATGGATGCTGTATTGCCAGGTAGGGTATTTTAGATATAGCATTTGATGAGAGTTAAAATAATGAACTTAATAAAAACAGTAAAAAAGATGATTTTTATATAATTAAAAATCATCTTTTTTACTGTTTTTATATGTTTTGAATTTATATTTTTATGTTTGAAGTGATAAGCAAGAATTATATTTACTTCAATATAAAAAGAATATTTCAAAAACTTTCAATTTAAAGCTATAGGAAGAGTTTTTATATTTGTGTTACTAATAAAAAATGAAAAAAATTTATAAAGTGTAACATGTGTTACAGAATAAATCAGAGTATTTGAGTATACTTTATCTTGTAGCAAGGAAATAATAATTTTTTTAAGATAAAGTAGGAGGAATAAATATGTCAATGTTTTGTTATCAATGTCAAGAAACTGCTGGGTGTAGTGGATGTACTATAAAGGGTGTTTGTGGAAAAGATGAAAGTGTAGCAAAGGCTCAAGATTTATTAGTATATGCTACTAAGGGATTAGCTTTAGTTAGTACTGAAGGAAGAAAAGTTGGAGTTATAGATAATAAAGTAGATAAGTATATAACTGAAAGCTTATTCACTACAATTACAAATGCTAACTTTGATAGAGATTCTATATTAGAAAGAGTAAAAGAAACAATAAATTTAAGAGATGAACTAAAGAATAGAATTATTGAAGTAGGAGGACAAGTTGCTCAAATAGATGCTGTAACATGGACAACTGGAAATATAGATGAATTTGATAAAAAAGCTGAAACTGTAGGAGTATTAGCAACTGAAAATGAAGACGTAAGAAGTTTAAGAGAACTTATAACTTATGGATTAAAAGGATTATCAGCTTATATGAAGCATGCTATGAATTTAAAATATAATAATGAAGAAGTTCATGGATTTATGGCAAGAGCACTTGCAGCAACATTAGATGATAGTCTATCAGCAGATGATTTAGTAGCTTTAGCTTTAGAAGCTGGTAAATTTGGGGTAGATGGAATGGCGCTTTTAGATAAAGCTAATACTGAGACTTATGGAAATCCAGAAATAACAACAGTGGATATTGGAGTTAGAAAAAATCCAGGAATATTAATTTCAGGACATGATTTAAGAGATTTAGAAATGTTGCTTGAACAAACAGAAGGAACAGGAGTAGATGTATATACTCATGGAGAAATGCTTGCAGGACAATATTATCCAAAGTTTAAGAAATATACTCACTTTGCTGGGAACTATGGTAATGCTTGGTGGAAACAAAAAGAAGAATTTGAAAGCTTTAATGGACCAATCCTTATGACAACTAATTGTGTTGTTATACCAAAGGATTCATATAAAGATAGATTATTTACAACAGGGGCTACTGGAATGCCAGGATGTGCTCATATTGATGCTGATAAGGAAGGAAAAAAAGATTTTTCACAAGTTATTGAATTAGCAAAGAAATGTGATGCTCCAAAAGAGATAGAAAATGGACAAATAGTTGGAGGATTTGCACATAACCAAGTTCTAGCTTTAGCTGATAAGGTTGTTGATGCAGTTAAATCTGGTGCTATAAAGAGATTCTTTGTAATGGCAGGTTGTGATGGAAGAGCAAAATCAAGAAATTACTATACAGAATTTGCAGAAAAATTACCTATGGATACAGTTATATTAACTGCTGGTTGTGCTAAATACAAGTACAACAAGTTAAATCTAGGTGATATTGGAGGAATTCCAAGAGTATTAGATGCAGGACAATGTAATGATTCGTATTCATTAGTTGTAATAGCTCTAAAACTTCAAGAAGTATTTGGATTAGATGATGTTAATAAGCTACCTATATCATACAATATAGCATGGTATGAACAAAAAGCTGTAATAGTGTTATTGTCATTATTATACCTTGGTGTAAAAAATATTCATTTAGGACCAACACTACCAGCATTCCTTTCACCAAATGTAGCTAAAGTTTTAGTTGAAAACTTTGGTATTGGTGGAATAACAAATGTTGAAGATGATATGAAAATGTTTATGGAAGCATAAAATATAATTAAAAAAACCCACAATTAGTCACCAAAATTAATATAAAAAAACAAATTCTAATTACATAATAGTAGTTAGGATTTGTTTTTTATAATCTAAATAAAATTTATTATTCTAATGTTTTATATATCATATAAGGAATACAAATACTTATTCTAGTAGAATCAAATTTATAATTTTTAGTATATTTAAATTTACTTTTTTAAGGATTTAAAAAACATATTTAGATTTTTAATATAAATGCATATTAAAAATTTTAAATAATATTTATAATATATATAAAGATTTAGGAGAAGTTAGGTATGTCTGATTTCATTAAAACTATAGATGTAAGGCTTTATGATGTAAAAGATAAATATACTACAATTTCTGAAAATTTTACTGGATTGACAACAGGGGAAACAATTGAAATTATAAATGACAATGACTTACGAGTTGTACATTATCAATTTTTAATAGAACTTGCAGATAAATTTGAGTGGCAGTATATAGAAGAAGGTCCTGAAGTATGGAGGGTGGCCATTACAAAAAAATAAACTATTAGGGCTATGAAAGGTGGATAATTAAATCTTTTATAGCCTTTTTTATCTCTGAAAATAATAATAAATTACATTAAAATAAGAAATGAAAGAAATACTATATTTTGAAAACATAATGAGGAGGAATTAAGTATGGCAAATTTTGCTGCAACAGTAGATGTGAGAAAATATGAACCAAAGGATAAACGTCCTACAATATTTAGAACTTTTGAAAGTCTAGCTCCAGGAGAAAAAATGGAACTTATAAATGACCATGATCCTCGTCCACTACATGATCATTTTAATGTAGAGATTCCAAATCAATTTGAATGGAATTATTTAGAACAGGGACCAGAAGTTTGGAGAATAGAAATTACTAAAAAATAAATTGTTAAGTGAAAGAGTTTGAATCTTTCACTTAACAGTTAAAAAAATATGCCTATATTTGATTTAAATCACATTCATATAAGTTAAATTTTATTAGAATTTAAGTATAACAATTATAAATTTAAATATAAGGAGAAACTAAATATGGATAAAAATAAAATAGATAATTTAACTAAAGTTTTGGAGAAATTAAATAAAGAAGGCATAACAGAAGAAGTAAGAAAAGAAGCTTTAGATATCGTTTCAAATATAAGTCCTGTTGAACTTTCAATAGCAGAACAAAATTTAATAGAAAAAGGTATGAATCCACAGGACTTAAGACACCTTTGTGATATTCATATGGAAGTCTTAAAAGATGAGTTAAATAAAATTAAAACCAATATAGATTCTGGTCATGTTGTTTATACTTTTATTGATGAGCATGAAAAAATTCTTGGATTTTTAACAGAACTTGAAGAAATAAATTCTAGAATTCAAAAAATAGAAAAATATGATGAAAACTTAAAGATCTTTGAAGAGTTGAAAAATGTTTCAGAGAATATACTAGATGCAGAAAAGCATCATGAACGTGAAGAAAATGTATTGTTCATAGAGATGGAGAATAGAAAAATAACAGGGCCAACTAGAATTATGAGAATGGAACATGATGATTTAAGAGGAAAGAAAAAAATTCTAAGAGATTTATCTTATGGTGTTTCTGAAATGGATTTTAATGAATTTAAGAAAAATGTAAATGAAACAGCAAAATATATTATATTTAATTTAAGAGATCACATATTTAAAGAAAATTATATTTTATATCCTACAGCAATTGAATCTATAAAAGATAAGGCTACTTGGGAAGATATGAAAAGGAGATGTGATGAAATAGGATATTGTGGTTTTACATCTAAATAAAGGATTAATTATATAATAAACAGTCATTTTATCCTCTGCTAGGATGAAGTGGCTGTTTTTATTTATTAAACACATAAAGTATAGAATAAAGGAATTAGATGTAACAAATGTTACCGAATTAAATAAGATATTTGTACTATACTATTATTAAGGATAATTACCATTAAGATTAGGAGGAAAAGAAATGAGTTTATTTTTAGGAAAGATACATTATTGGTTATTTAATAAAATTGTATGGTTTGAAAATTTAGAAAGTGAAATCATAGAGTTAGCTAAAGTTGAAGGGTTAGATACAGAATCTTTAAGAAAAGTTATAGAAGGAAAATATGGTGAAAGAACACCGAATCTTCCACTTGAAGATATGATTGATACTAGTAACATACATGGATGGCTTCAAGGAAAAATACATTCAGCAGAAGGAAGAATGGCTGCTTGGACTACTGAATTTTTAAAAAAAGGTGATGAAGCTAAGAACAAATTAAAAGATTTATATGAAAAGCAAGGAATAAAGGCAGCTGAAGAATTAAAAGAAAATGGAGGAGAAGCTCAAACAGCTCCAGATTTATTTAATGCAATAAATGACTATATATTAGATGGGATGCCATGTGATAGAGTAAATGAAGTTGTTGATTCTGATGAAAATAAAGTTACTTGGGTAAGAACTTTATGTGTTCATAAAGATATTTGGGAGAAGGAATCAGGAGATGTTGACTTTTTCTATCATTTAAGAAGTTTATGGGTTAAAGCTTTTGTAACCAACGTAAATGAAGAATTTGAATATTTAGAAGAAAATGAATCTATGACTATAAGAAGAAAATAATATATTAATTTAGGAGGCAATTACTATGAATGCTCTAGAACTAATGATTGATGAACATAAATATATTAAAAGAATGTTATTAGTGGTTAGAAAAGTATGTTATAAGATAGTTGAAGGTGAAGATGTTAATTATGAAGATTTTTATTCTATAATAGATTTTATAAGAAATTTTGCAGATAAACATCACCATGGAAAAGAAGAACAACTTCTTTTTAATAGAATGGTTGATGAAATTGGGTTAACTGCTGAAAAGCTTGTTAAGCATGGGATGCTAGTTGAACATGATTTAGGAAGACTTTATATCAGTGAGTTATGTACTGCTTTAGAATCTTTAAAAACAGGTAATGATGAGGCTAAGATTGATATAATTGGTAGTGCAATATCATATACAAATTTACTTACAAGACATATAGATAAGGAAGATGGAGTTGTATATAAATTTGCTGAAAAACAATTATCTTCAGAAACTTTATTACAAATAAATAATCAGTGTGAAATTTTTGAAGAAGAAAATTCAGGGGATAGAGAAAAATATATTAATATATTGGAAAAGTTAGAAATAAAATATTCATAGAGTTATGTATAAGTAAAAAAAATTCTAAGATTTTTCTTGGAATTTTTTCATTTATATAAATGATGCAAAATTCAGAAAATACAAAAGTTTTGTGTTTTGCAAGAGAATAGTTTACAATGAGTAGTATATATATAAATTTAGGAGGAAAGTATGAAGTTAGATAAAGCGTGGATGGATTCTATAAATATTAGAACATCTAGAAGAAAATATGAATCAGGAGATATTGAAAGAAGTAAAATAGATAATATAGAAGCTATGATTGAATCAATTAATGAAGAGAGCGGACTTAGAATTAAATTTGTTGAAAATGCATCTGATATACTAAATGGATTTGCTGCTTCTTATGGAATGATAAGTGGAGCAACTTCTTTAATTGCGTTAATTGGAGATTCGTATATGCAAGATTTAAAAAAATACATAGGTTACTATGGGGAGCTTCTTGTACTTGAATGTACTAGATTGGGACTTGGGACATGTTGGATTGGTGGAACATATAATAAGAAAGCTTGCAAGAATAGTGTTAATCTTTCAGATAATGAAGAAGTTGTATGTATAATAGCTGTTGGTGATGTTAATGATGAGAAATCGTTTAAAGAAAAACTAGTGTCAAGATTAAATAGAAAAAATAAAAGTTTTGATGAAACATTAGTTAGTTGTGATGGTGAAGTTCTTCCATGGATAAAAGCAGGTATTGACGCAAGTATTTTGGCCCCTTCAGCTATGAATAAACAGCCAATTGCTTTTTCATTTGTTGATGGGAAATTGAAAGCTTTTGTGATAAAGGAGAATCATGGCTATGAATATGTTGATTTAGGAATAGCTATGGCACATTTTCAATTAGGTGCATTTTCTTGTGGACATGATGGTGAATGGCAAGTTATTAATGGAGAAAACATATTTATGTAAATCTAAACATTTTAATAAGTTAATATAAACATTAAATAAATTTTCCTGATTGTAAAAAATATATTGTTTTATATGCACTTACTTTTTAAGGTTTGGTAGCATTAAAGTGGTGACTTAGTTATTTTCCGTCTCTTTTATTAAGGGACGGTTTTTTATTTTAGGAAAAAATGAATTCATATTATTTGATAGGAGAATAATAAATTTAAAATTTAGAAATCTAAATTAAAAGTTAAAACTAAATCCAGGTATATTTTGGCATGTTATTCCAAGGATATAATCAGTATTATAACAATAAAGTAATTAAATGTAAAGGTTTCGAGATATTTTTTAGGACTTTGGTCTTTAAATCATAGGACTAAGGTCACATTTTCTTCAGATTTAAAGAAAAATATTATAAAAAAAGTTATAATTCTAATATATATATATGGAGCTTAAATATAGGAGGGAAAAATAAATGAAAGTTTTAATTAGTGAAAGTCGTGACCAAAATAGTATTAATTATACATTAGAAGATAAAGAAATTTTTTCAAATGTAGAATATAAGGTTTTAAGAAATGCAGAAACAGATGGCTTTATTAAATGTGTGAAAATATCTCATAATGGAAAATTAAAATTAGTATATGATATTTCATCATATAGAGATCTGCTTTCTTTAACCAGGGAAATGTCTTTGAATAGTTTCTTAACAGTAGTATCAAAATTGTTAACTATTGTGATAAACGTTGGTGAAAAAGGATTAATGCAATACAAAAACATAAATCCTAGTATAAACAATATTTATGTAGATACAACTAACTTAAATGTTTATATGATTTATTTGCCATTACAATATGAAGGTAATGATTCGGAAGATATATTTATAAGAGAATTTAAAAACAATATGATACAGGCTATCAGTCTTAATAGAAATTTTCGAGGAGAGTCTGCAACTATATTGAGAAATAATTTAATAAGTGATAAATCATTAAATGATATATTAAAGGAATTAAATAATAAAGAAAAAGCAGAAAAAGTTCAAAAAGCTCCTGTAAATATAGTTCCTGAAAATATAGCAATCTCAAACATAACGCCTAAGCAAGTAGAACCTCAAAATATAGAGTCTAAACAAGTAAAACCTAAGCAAGTAGAATCTAAACCAATAGAATCTAAACGAGTAGAACCAAAGAAAGTAGAAACTAAAAAAGTAGAATCTAAAAAAATTGAAGGCAAAAATGTAGAATTTACAAATGAATTACCAACAGATTTTATTAGAAGTATGGAAATGACTTCTAAGGTAAATCCTAAAAAGGTGGTAAATGTTGCAGAGATGTCTAAAAAAATCGTATCAGATGAAGTTGAAGATGATATAGTAGGTTCTATGGATACAGATTCTCAAATAGAAGAAAGAAATAAGAAAAAGGGCAAATCATTATTAGGTTCCCTTGATAAATTTTTAAATAAAGCACTTGAAAGTCATGCTCAGATGGATGTTGTAGAAAATTACTATGGTGATTTAGAAAATTCTATAGTAGAAGAAATGAGAGCTAATAGCAAAATACTTTCAAATAGTAGAATTGCTTCAAATAGTAAAATTATTTCCAAACCAGATGAGGAAAAGAAAAGTTTAAGTTCAATAAGTTCAATAAGTTCAGTTAGTAATGCGGATGAAACAACAACAACATTTATGAAAGCATTATCTATATCCAATGATTCGATGCAATCATTTTTAAAATCAGTGGATAATAGAAATTCAAGTATAATTAGTAATGCTAAACCTAAAATGCCAGAATACAAAAGCGAATCAATCCAAGGTGATGGTTCAAAAGCTTTAGTATTAAAAAGAATAAATACTTCTGTTCCGTTAAGTTTTGTAATAAGTAAAAAAGAATATGCAATAGGTTCAAATAAATACATGGTTGATGGGATTATAGATAATAAAGCGGTAAGCAGGCTTCATTGTATAGTAACTGTTAAAAATGATGAATATTATATTCAAGATGTAGATAGTAAGAATGGAACTTTTGTAAATTCAATAAAATTACAAAAAAATGTTATGACTAAGATAAACGTTGGAGATAAAATAAGTATCGCTAATTGTGATTTCTTAGTAAAGGAAATAGAAATTTAAAATATTAGGAGATGGATTATGAGTAAGTTATCAGTAATGTTAGTTGATTTAGATGAAAAATATTTAATGCCAATAGAATTAAAGTTTATTGAAGAATTAGAAGATGAAATAGATATAATGGTTATTTCAGATGAAGATTATTTGGGACAATATTTTAGTTCTCCAAAAAAGATTGATGTTTTATTAATTAGTGAAGATTTATATTCAGATGAATTTTTAAAGCATGATATAGGGAATACATTTATTTTAACAGAAGAAGAAGTTGAAGATGTTTATGGAGGATCAAATATACATAAAATCTATAAACATACAAGTGTTAAAAAGTTATATCTTGAGGTAATGAGTAAAGGGGCTTCAAAATCTATAAAATCGGTAAGTAATAATGAAGAAACAAGAGTACTTATGCTTTATTCTCCATGTGGAGGAAGTGGAAAAACTACAGTAGGAACTGGAATTGCAGCAGCACTTATGGCTATGAATAAGAAAGTACTTTACATATCTACAGACAGTTTGCAAAGTTTCTATTTTGCACAAGAAGAAAAATACTGTAAAGCTGGGTTTGATAGACTTATGATTTCTAGGGATGATAGAATTTTAGATACATTAAGTGATGTTGTTGATAACAATAGCTTTGACTATCTATTGCCATTTAGACAATCATTATCATCATTAAATGTGAATCTTACAGATTATAAATTTTTAATAGATAAGATTAAAGAAACAAGAATATATGATTATATAATTGTAGATTCTTCTACTGAGCTTACAGCAGAAAAGTCTATGCTTATGAATTATTCTGACAAAGTTATGATAGTTACAGGTCAACGTAGAGAAGATAGATTAAAATTAAATTCATTATTTTTTAATGTGGATTGTTCAGATGAAAGTAAATATATATTTATATGTAATAAATATATAGAAAATAAAGAAAACTATCTTATCAAAGATGAAATCCTAAATAGATGTAACATAACAGAATATATTGAGGAATTTGAAGAAGATAAAGTTAACTTACAATTTTTAGCTAGGAATGTTCATTTCAACAAACTTGCTTATATGTTAACTTAAAAGTAAGTCTTAGAAAAGAAATATTTATGAAAAGGCATATTCAGAGAATATGTCCTTTATTCTAATCAAAACAATATTATAAAGTTAATGAAAATAGTTTTTTGAATTATCTATGTTAAACATCAAATGTCGATTTTGAACGAAATGCAGGACCATAGTCTTTAATTTATAGGACTATGGTCACATTTTTTGCATTTTTAGGGAAAATTTAATATTTTTATTATATAATTATGCTATAAAAGAATATTAAACTTACAACTTTCATTCACAATTCATAATATAAACAAAAATTTTAACAATCTAAAATGTAAATTCAACTTATACTAAAGATTAGATGATTTAGGGGGAGAAAATATGGAAGAGAAAATGGAAGTAATAAAGCTTTCAGAAGCGGTTAAATTAAATGAGCAAGGCTCTATCTATATGGAAGCTGAAAATTATGAAGAAGCTATTAAATGTTTTGAAAAAGCAAGAGAAATTGATCCCAAAGCTATTGATGCATATGTAAATTTAGGAATTGCATATGCATCACAAGATAATTTTGATAAAGCATATGAAGTATTTCAAGAATGGTTTTTAGAAAAATAAAAAAAATATATTTTGAATATTTCTTCATTTCATATATAGGACTATAGTTCTATATAAAAATAGGACCATAGTCGCTAAATAATAGGACTATGGTCATAAAAGCAGTAATTCTCGAGATTTTAGATTTTTTTTATTATATAATAAATTTATAGAAAAAGAACTTAAAAAAAGTTTCGGCAACTTTAAAAAAATAGAAAAATGAAGAATAATGACAATAAAGAGAGGGTTGTTAAGATGGAGTTATTAAAATCTTTAAGAGCTGCAGAATTAAATGAAGAAGGTCTAAAACTTATAGATAATGGAAATTACGAAGAAGCTATTAAATGTTTTGAAAAAGCAAAGGAAATAGATCCTAGAAATATGGATTCATATATTAATTTAGGAATTGCATATGCTTCACAAGAAAGCTTTGATAAAGCATATGAAGAATTTCAAGGATGGTTTAATACAAGAGATGAAAAAGTATTATATTCAATTGTTTAATCAATATAAAGTTTCTTTGCTAAAAATGAACAAAATTAAAACCTTTGCGGATATGAATAAAATAGGAACTAATTGATAAGATAGATGGAACCTTAAAAATGGTTTAATCTATCTTTTGTTTTTTTATAAAAGGGAATTGACTTAATTGCTAAATACATATAGTATATATTTTGAAATTGACCATAATAAGGAAGAAGGCGTATTTTATATGAAACCAGTAAAGAGGGTAGCAGTCATACATGATTTAAGTGGAATAGGCAAAGCTGCATTAACAAATGTTTTACCTATATTAAGTATAATGGGGATAGAGGCATGTCCAATACCAACTATGATTTTATCTACACACACTGGTGGATTTGGAACTCCTGAAGTTGTAAAGCTCTCAGGTTTTATAGAACGATGTAATACTCATTATAAGAAAAATGGAATTGAATTTAATTCTATATTTATAGGTTACTTGGGTGGGAAAGAAGAAATTGAATCATCAATTAAATTTATAAAAGAAAATAAATGTTCTAATGTCTTTTTAGACCCTATTTTTGGAGATCAGGGAAAGTACTATTCTAATTTTGATTTAGACTATGTAAACAGCATAAAAAAAATAATTTCATTTAGTGATATAATAACACCTAATTATACAGAAGCGTGTTATTTAACAGGAGAAGATTATTTTGAAGATTGTACAGAATCCAAACTTAAAAGAATATGTGAAGGATTAATAGCTTTTGGTACAAAAAAAATAGTGATAACTAGTGTTCCTTCAAAAAATGATAAACTTTTAGGGGTTGGAATTTATGATGGAGAAAAGTTGAAAATTATTTTTAGAGAAAAGTTAGGAAAATCTTATCCAGGAACTGGAGATATTTTTACATCTGTATTAATAGGAAAAATTTTGAGAGGTTCTAATCTTTATGAGTCTGCATTATTTGCTCATAATTTTGTAAGTAAATGTATAGATGACAGTTCTAAATATAATTATGAAACTAAGGAAGGAGTACTTTTAGAGAGAAATTTGAAGTTCTTACTTTAAGAAAACATAGTATAAAAGGCTATAATTTTTAAATTGAAGCATATAAAAAAGCTGTACTGATGGATATTAATCCATTAATACAGCTTTTTTATACCCTAAAGTCCTATGAGATTTAGGACCTTTGTCTTAACATTAAAGGACTTTAGTCACAAAATTGGATATTTGAAGGAAATTTGTATTTGCTTAATATATAATGAATTTAAGGAATTTAAACAGAGGAAATTAAGATCTTAAAACAAAAAAAGTTAACTATAAATAAGATTCTTAAGAAGGAGAGAGAAGCAAATGATGAGGGAAATTGAGAGAGAAAATTTAAATGTAGAGTATGCATTAAATAATATATGTGGTTCAATAAAATATGAAAATTATGATAAAGCTATTGAAGATTTAGATAAATTTATTAGTAAATATCCATTAGTAGACGAAGGATATCATATTAAGTATAAAGTACATTTCATAAAGAAAAAATATTTAGAAGCTAAAAAAGTAATAGATTATGCTATTATGTTATTTCCAGAAAGTGATAAGTTAAAGCAGGATAAGGTCAAAATTGATGAGTTATTAAATGAATATGAAAATACATTAGCTAAGGTTGAAGAAAAAATAAACAATGAAGAATTAAGAAATTTAAGTTTTGAAAAAGCTAAATCTTATGCTGAAGAGAAGGATACTCAAAATACTATAAAATATTTAGAAGAAGCAATTTCTTATGAGGATGAACAAGTTGATCGTGAAGCAAGATACTGTATTATGAATCAATATCTTAAGGCAAAACAATATGATAAACTTATTGAAAATTCAGAGGTTTTAATAAGCGAAAAAGATTCGAAAAATTCAAATTTAATGTCAGCTTACTATTATAGAGCACTAAGTTATAGAATGTTAAGTAATGAAAAAGAAAACCAATATTATAGAGAAGCTTGTAAAATATATAAAGATGTAACAGAATCGAAACCTAATAATATTGATGCATATTTGCTTAGAGTTTTATGCCATACAGATTTAAAAGAGTATAGTGAAGCTTTAAAATTAATTGATGAAATATTATTAGTTGATAGAAATTGTAAAGCAGCTAAAGATTTAAGAGTGGCTATATATAAAGAAATGGATATAGAAAGAAAAGTAAGGTTATTAAGATATAAAAATATTGATATTAAAAGCAACATTTAATATTAGTAGATGTAAAAGCAGTAAATGGAGAAATCTAAAGTTACTGCTTTTTTTATTATTCACAAATAATTTTTTAGTTTTTTTTAGGCATACTAAATAAGTAAGGAAGGTGTGAGTTATGAAAATCAAAAAAGTTAGTGAATATGTGTGGGGCGAAAAGGTTTCAATGTATTTGATGATAAATAAAATACTTGATTTAAAAAATCCTCTTATATGGGTTTATGCTGGAGATAATACAAAGGAAATAAAGTGTGTTATAAACTGTGAAAAAGTAAAAATTAAAGAAGGAGATGTAATTTTAGCAAAAGGTCAATATTCTGAACCTTTTAAGCCAGATAGCTTTGAATTTGTAGAAAAGTATGAAATTAAAGATTTTCTTCCAGTTGTGAAGAGACCAATAGAAGATATAATGAATGAGATAGAAAACATATCTTGTGAGGAATTTAAATCAAAAGAAGCTAAAACTTTAAATGATTATTTTTTTAAAAATGAACATTTTATAGAGAAATTTAGAGATGCCATTGGTGGAGTATATAATCATCATAACTATTTAGGTGGTCTGGCTGAACACACATTAAATGTTATGTATTTGACTAAAACACTAGCATATAGATATGATTGTAGATATAAAGAAATTGCTATCCTTGGAGCTAAGATTCATGATATAGGTAAAGTTTATGAAATGGAGTATAATGGACCTTTTAAGTATACATTAAAGGGAAGCCTTGAAGGTCATATAGTAATGGGAGTAAATATGGTAGAAAGAGCTTTTAAGGAGTATCAAGAAATTTTTTCTGAAACCTTTATGGAAAGAATTAAGGCAATAATTGTACAGCATCATGGAAAATTAGAATTTGGTTCCCCAATACCTCCAAGAACAGAAGAAGCATATGTAGTTCATTATGCTGATTATGTTGATGCAACTATGAATAAGATACAAATTATATCAGAAGGAATTTCAGAAAATGAATGGAGCAATTATGATAAAAGGATTGAATCAAGATTGTTTCTGTAAAAATAGAGGAGATTTTGTTTTAGATATAGTAAATTTTACACAATTAAAAAGGTGCTACATCTATATTTTTTTGATATAGCACCTCTAACAAAGGTTAATCTTCTAATAATTCTTTCACATAGTTTGGTAAAGCAAAAGCTGCCTTATGAACTTCGCTATTATAGTATCTATCTTTAAGATTAAGACTTTTGTAATAATCTTCATCATAGTCTTTAATAGGATGAAGCTTCTTTGAAGCAAAACCAAAGAACCAATATCCAGAAGGATAAGTTGGAATAGTATATTGATATACTTCGCAAATTGGAAAAATCTCTTTAAGTTTTTTATTAGATCTTTTCATTTCTCTTCGGTTCATATCATAATAAGGACTTTCACCTTGATTTACTAGAATTCCATTTTCAGTTAAAGCTTTATAACAGTTTTTATAAAAATCCACTGTAAATAATCCTTCTCCAGGACCTATTGGATCAGTTGAATCTACTATTATAAGATCATATTTATTTTCTAATCCTTCAACAAATTTTATTCCATCTTCAAAATAAAGACTAACTTTTTCGTCCTTTAATTTACAAGAAGTAAAAGGTAAGCATTCAATAGCTGCATTTACAACTTCTTCATCTAGTTCAACCATATCTATGTGTTCAATAGATGGAAATCTTGTAAGTTCTCTAACAGTTCCTCCATCACCAGCACCTATTACTAAAACATTTTTTATGCTTGGATTAACAGTCATTGGAATGTGAGTAATCATTTCATGATATATAAATTCATCTTTCTCAGTTATCATTGTCCAGCCATCTATAACTAAAACTTTACCAAAATCATATGTATCTATTACATCGATTTGTTGGAAAGGGCTTTTTTTTGAAAAAAGTGTTTCCTTTACTCTCATAGAAAATTTTACATTATCTGTTTGATTTTCTGTATACCATAATTCCATATCTATACCTCCTAATTTATTAGATTATTTTATATAAAAATCAAAAAAAGTTTACTAATGGTAAACCATAAGTTGCCATATATTAAACTTCTCGATATAAAGTATACATTACATAAATAAAAAGTCAATATTTTATATACATATAATATGAGGAAATATTATATTACTTTATAATATTTTGTACTTTACTAATAATTATTCAATAAAATTGAGAAACAATCGTTATATTGATTTGAATTAGTTGGAGAGGAATAAAACTTAAATTTCATGTGAATAATATTATTGACCATAAAGGTCGCGTAGGGTTCCTTGCCGACGGCTTAGGCTGTTGGCTTTTTTTATATTTAAGAGTTGAAATTGTCAATATACTTATAGCGTCTACGAAAATAAAAAAAAACGGCAAAAACGAATTATCAAACTTAATTAAAGCTATATAATTCGGTAATATACGAATGATGCTGAAAAAAACGACTAGATTATTGACTTTTATAAATTGGAATGTTAAGCTAAATATAGAAATGCGAAAAATAAAATTATTTTATAAGAGAATATTCGTAAATGACAATTAATGTTTGGAGGTATTTAAATGTCTAATATCAGATGCATATTCGTCGAAAAGAAAAAAGGATTCGATGTTGAAGCTAAGAGTTTGCTAAATGACTTTAAGAGTAATTTAAGACTTGAAAACTTAGAAAATGTTAGAGTTATTAATAAATATACTTTAGGAGATGTTTCAGAAGATTATTATAAGAAAGCTTTGTGTACAATTTTTTCAGAACTTACAGTGGATATAGTATATGAAGAAAATTTACCACTTAAAGATGGAGATATAGCATTTGGAGTTGAATACCTACCGGGGCAGTATGATCAAAGAGCTGATTCAGCATCAGAGTGTTTTCAGATATTAACTGAAGAAGATAGAATTCAAGTAAAATCATCAAAGATCATTATATTAAATGGTAACTTATCAGATGATGATGTGGATAAAATTAAAAATTATCACATTAATCCAGTTGATTCAAGAGAAGTGGAGATAGATTCAAAAGAACTTGAGTCTCCAACTAACATACCTAAAGATGTACAAATCTTAAATGGATTTATTGAAAGTGATTTAAAAGATTTAGAAGATTTACATAAAGAATTAGGTCTTGCAATGAGTATAGATGATCTTATTATGATAAGAGATTACTTTAAAGAAGAAATGAGACAACCAACTATAACTGAAATTAAAGTAATAGATACTTATTGGTCAGATCATTGTAGACATACTACTTTCTCAACTAAAATAGAAGAAGTTGAAATCGAAGAAAATAAATTCACTATTCCAATAAAAAAGAGTTATGAAGCTTACATAAACTCAAGAGATTATGTTTATGGAAAAACAGATAGAGATATAACACTAATGGATTTAGCAGTTATTTCAATGAAGGAAATGAGAAAAAAAGGAATGCTAGAGGATTTAGATGTTTCTGATGAAATAAATGCTTGTTCTATAAATGTTAATGTAGAAACAAATAAAGGAATAGAAAAATACCTTTTAATGTTTAAAAACGAAACTCATAATCATCCAACAGAAATTGAACCTTTTGGTGGTGCTGCTACATGTCTTGGTGGAGCAATTCGTGATCCACTTTCAGGAAGAACTTTTGTATACCAAGCTATGAGAGTTACAGGAGCAGCAGATCCTACAGTACCTGTTGAAGATACAATGAAAGGAAAGTTACCTCAAAGAACAATTACTTTAAAAGCAGCTCATGGATATAGTTCATATGGTAACCAAATTGGTCTTGCTACAGGGCAAGTAGCAGAAGTTTATCATCCAAACTATGTTGCAAAGAGAATGGAAGTTGGTGCAGTTATAGCAGCAGCACCAAAGGAAAATGTAGTTAGAGAAGAACCAAAGGTAGGGGACGTTATAATCCTTCTTGGAGGAAGAACAGGAAGAGATGGTGTAGGTGGTGCTACTGGTTCATCAAAGGAACATACAGAAGATTCTATAAATGATTGTGGAGCAGAAGTACAAAAGGGTAATCCTCCTACAGAAAGAAAGATTCAAAGATTATTTAGAAATCCAGAAGTAGCAAAGATGATAAAGAGATGTAATGACTTTGGTGCTGGTGGAGTATCAGTAGCTATTGGAGAACTTTGTAGAGGTCTAGATATAGATTTAGATAAGGTTCCTAAAAAGTATGAAGGGTTAGATGGAACAGAACTAGCAGTTTCAGAATCACAAGAGAGAATGGCTGTTGTTGTTGATAACAGCTTAGCAAATAGATTTATAGAACTTTCTTCAGAAGAAAATTTAGAAGCTGTAGTTGTAGCAAAGGTTACTGACACAGAAAGATTAAGACTTTTTTGGAGAGGAGATAACATAGTTGATATAAAGAGAAGTTTCTTAGATACAAATGGAGCTACTCAAAAAACTAATGTTAAGGTAGTTGCACCAAAAGAATACCCTTATGAAGTAAAAGATGTAGATGTTAAATCAACATGGATAGAAAACTTACATGAATTAAATGTTGCTTCTCAAAAAGGATTAGTTGAAATGTTTGATTCAACTATAGGAGCTGGAACAGTACTTGCACCATTTGGGGGTAAATATGCAAAAACACCAGCAGAAGGTATGGCAGCAAAAATTCCAGTATTTTATGGTGAAAGTAAAGATGCATCTTTAATGACTTTTGGGTTTAATCCAGATCTTGGAACGTGGAGTCCCTACCATATGGCTTTCTATTCTGTAATAGAATCAGTGGCAAAGCTTGCTGCCATGGGTGGAGATTATAAAAGAGCAAGACTTACATTTCAAGAGTATTTTGAAAGATTAGGAAAGAAATCAGAGAGATGGGGTAAACCTTTTGCAGCATTGCTTGGTGCATATAAAGCACAAGAAGATTTAGGAATACCTGCAATAGGCGGGAAAGATTCTATGTCTGGAAGCTTTGAAGATATAGATGTTCCACCAAGTTTAGTATCATTTGCAGTAGGTTATGAAAAAGCTAATAGAATTATTAGTCCAGAGTTTAAGGAAACTAATAGCACATTAATTTTACTTCAGGCAGAAAAGCTAGAGGATGGAACAATTAATATGGATAAGTTTAAAAAGAACTTAGAGGTATTATATGAACTTATAGGGGCTAAAAAGGTAATTTCAGCTTCAACTATCAAATTTGGTGGTGCAGCTGAATCTATTACTAAAATGTCTTTAGGAAATAGAATTGGTGCAGAGGTTGATAATCTTTCTAAAGAAGAGTTATTTGGCTTAAATTATGGAAGCATTTTATTAGAAGTATCTGCAAATGTAAATATTCAAGAAGAATTTAAAGAGTGTTTATATAAAGTAATAGGTAAAACTTTAGAAGAAGAAGTAATTAGAGTTAATGATTATGGATTTAACATTGAGATCACAGAACTTGATAAAGCCTTAGAAGAAAAATTAAGTCCAGTATTTACAATAAAAACAGAAGAAACAAATGAAAAAGTAAATGTGGCAAGTTTTAATAAGAGAAATACAATTTCTCCAAAAGTAAAAATTGCAAAACCAAAAGTTGTGATTCCAGTTTTCCCAGGGAACAATTGTGAAGATGACTGTGCAAAATCATTTTTAAGAGAAGGTGCAGAAGTTAAGCAAGTTATTTTAAGAAATTTAAATAAAGAAATTTTAACAGAATCAATTGAAAAGTTAGCTGAGGAAATTAAAACAGCTCAAATAATAATGATTCCAGGTGGTTTCTCAGCTGGAGATGAGCCAGATGGTTCAGGTAAGTTTATAGCTACTGTATTTAGAAATGAAAAAATTAAAAATGCAGTAATGGATTTACTAAATAATAGGGATGGGTTAATACTAGGAATCTGTAATGGCTTCCAAGCTTTAATAAAACTAGGATTACTACCTTATGGTGAAATTAAAGATATAGAAGAAGACATGGCTACATTAACTTATAACAATATAAATAGACATATGTCATCTCATGTAAGAACAAAAATTACTTCAATTAAATCTCCATGGCTTAGTGAGGTAAACTTAGAAGATATTCATACAATAGCTATATCACATGGTGAAGGAAGATTTGTAGCACCAGAAAGCTTACTTAAAGAATTAGAAGTTAATGGCCAAATTGCAACACAATATGTTGATTTTGATGGAGAAGTTTCTTTAGATATGCCATATAACCCAAATGGATCTATGCTTGGAATTGAAGGGATAACTAGTCCAGATGGAAGAATATTTGGTAAGATGGGACACTCTGAGAGAATTGGTACAGATTTATATAGAAATATACCAGGTGAATTTGATCAAAAGCTATTTAAAGCAGGAGTTAATTATTTTAAATAAACAGGAGGATATTTTATGAAAGTTGCAATATTTTTTGGAAGTAAATCAGATACAGATGTTATGAAAGGTGCAGCTAACGCTTTAAAAGAATATGGTGTTGAGTATAAGGCATTCATATTATCTGCTCACAGAGTACCAGAAAAGTTAGTTGAAACTATTGAAAAAATAGAAAAAGAAGGTTGTGAAGTTATAATAGCAGGAGCTGGTCTTGCAGCTCATTTGCCAGGAGTAATAGCTTCAAAAACTACATTACCTGTTATAGGAATACCAGTAAAAGCTGCACTTGAAGGAATGGATTCTTTGCTATCTATAGTACAAATGCCAAAATCAATTCCTGTAGCTACAGTTGGAATAAATAATAGTTACAATGCAGGATTATTAGCAGTACAAATTTTATCATTAAAATATCCAGATATAAAAGAAAAGCTAATAGAAGCTAGATTAAAAATGAAAGAAAAATTTATAATTGAAAATGGAGAGGGAGTAGAACTGTAATGGAAAAATTAGAAATGATGTATGAAGGAAAAGCAAAGAAAATATATAGAACTGAAAAGGAAGATGAAGTTATCGTTTATTATAAAGATGATGCAACAGCTTTTAATGGAGAGAAAAAAGCTCAAATAGATAATAAAGGCGTTTTAAATAATGCTATTACAACAATGATTTTTGAAATGTTAAATAAAAATGGTATAAAGACTCATTTTATTGAGAAATTAAATGATAGAGAACAACTTTGCAAAAAGGTAGAAATAGTACCATTAGAAGTTATAGTTAGAAATGTTGCAGCAGGTTCAATGGCTAAGAGATTAGGTCTTGAAGAAGGATACAAGTTAAAGACAACTGTATTTGAATTCTCTTACAAAGATGATGAACTAGGAGACCCATTAATAAATTCTTATCATGCAGTTGCAATTGGAGCAGCTACTTTTGAAGAAATAAAGATAATCCTTGATATGACAACAAAAATAAATGATTTATTAAAAGAATTCTTCTCAAAATTAAATATAAACTTAATTGACTTTAAAATAGAATTTGGTAAATTACCTAATGGAGAAATAGTTTTAGCTGATGAAATATCTCCAGATACATGTAGATTCTGGGATGCAACAACTGGTGAAAAGCTTGATAAAGATAGATTTAGAAGAGATATGGGTAATGTAGAAGGTGCATACATAGAAATATTAAACAGAATTAAAGGAGAATAATTAATGACAAATTCAGATTTTAATTTAATATTAGATCCTAGTCTGGATAAATTTAAAGATGAATGTGGTGTATTTGGGGTTTTCTCAAGTACACCTTTAGATGTAGCAGGAATGACATACTACGGATTATATGCACTTCAACATAGAGGTCAAGAAAGTGCTGGGATAGCCGTTGGTGATGGAGAAAAGATTGAGATGCATAAAGGGTTAGGATTAATAACAGAAGCATTTAGTCCAAAAGATTTAGAAAAATTAAAAGGTCATGTTGCTATAGGGCATGTAAGATATTCTACAACAGGTGCTAATACAGTAGAAAATTCTCAACCACTTTTAGCTAATTCAAAACTTGGTTCAATAGCTTTAGCTCATAATGGAAACTTAGTTAATGCTGATGTAATAAGAGAATTACTTGAAGAAGGTGGTCATATATTCCATACTTCAATAGATTCAGAAGTTATAGCTACTTTAATCGCTAGAGGAGCTAAAAAGGGTATAGAAAGAGCAGTAACTGATGCAATGCAAGCGATTAGAGGAAGTTTTGCTATGGTAATTGCTACAAAAGATAAACTTATTGGAGCAAGAGATCCACATGGAATAAGGCCTCTTTGTATAGGAAAAGTTGATAATGCTTATGTTTTAGCCTCTGAAAGCTGTGCTCTTGATGCTGTAGGTGCTGAGTATGTTAGAGATGTTAAACCTGGTGAAATGATAATAATAAATGAATCAGGAATAGAATCATTCCAGTACTCCGAAGATGCAGGGTGTCAAACATGTGCTTTTGAATATATATATTTTGCGAGACCAGACTCTATGATTGATGGACTTGATGTTTATAATACAAGAATTAAGTCAGGAGAACAATTATATAAAGAGCATAATATAGATGCAGATTTAGTAGTAGCAGTTCCAGATTCAGGAATTCCTGCAGCAATAGGATATTCCAAAGCATCTGGTGTTCCATATGATATTGGATTTGTTAAAAATAGATATGTTGGTAGAACATTTATATCACCTTCTCAAGAGATAAGAGAAAAGGCTGTTGCTGTAAAATTGAATCCATTGAAGGTTAATGTAAATGGTAAGAGAGTAATACTTATTGATGATTCTATAGTTAGGGGAACAACATCTAAGCATCTAGTAGAATCCTTAAGAAGAGCTGGTGCAAAAGAAGTACATTTTCTAGTAGCTTCTCCAGTAGTTAAATATCCATGCTATTTTGGAATAGATACACCATATAGAAGTGAGCTTGTTGGAGCAAATTACACTGTTTCTGAAATAGGAAATATGATTGGGGCAGATTCTTTAGGATATTTAACTATGGAAGGCATGTATAAGTGCTTTGAAGGAAAAGAAGGGTTCTGTGTAGGTTGCTTTAGTGGAAAGTATCCAGTAGCAACTCCAATTGAAACATCAAAAGATCATCTTGAAAGGTAGGATAATTAAATGATAACTTATAAGGAATCAGGAGTTAATATAGAAGAAGGTTATAAGTCAGTAAAACTTATTAAAGATTATGCTGCTAGAACTATGAGTAAATATGTTCTTAATGGACTTGGTAGCTTTGCAGGTATGGTTGAGCTTCCAGAAGGATATAAAAAACCAGTTTTAGTATCAGGAACTGATGGAGTTGGTACAAAGCTTGATATAGCATGTAAGAAAAAGAAGTATGATACAGTTGGTATTGACTGTGTTGCTATGTGTGTAAATGACATACTTTGTCATGGAGCTAAACCGTTATTTTTCTTAGATTATATAGCTTGTGGAAAGCTTGAGGCAGAAGTTGCTGCAGACTTGGTTAAAGGTGTTTCAGAAGGTTGTGTTCAATCAGATTGTGCTCTTGTTGGTGGAGAAACAGCAGAGATGCCAGGGTTTTACAAAGAAGGAGATTATGATATAGCAGGTTTTGCAGTAGGTATTGCTGATAAAGATGATATAATTGATGGAACTAAAATTAAAGAAGGAGATAAACTTATTGGAATTGCTTCTTCAGGAGTTCATTCAAATGGATTTTCACTAGTAAGAAAGATATTTACAGATTTAGATATGGAATTTGAAGGTAAGGAAATTTGGAAAAAATTAATTACCCCAACTAAAATTTATGTAAAGCCAGTTCTTGAACTCTTAAAGAAATATGAAATTAAAGGAATGTCACATATAACTGGAGGCGGTTTTATCGAAAATGTTCCTAGAATGTTTAACGGAAGAGAATTAACTGCAGTTATTAGAAAAGAAAGTTATCCAGTTCCATCTATTTTTGAAAAGATGATAGAACTTGGGGTAAATAAAGATCATATGTATAATACATTTAACATGGGTATTGGCTTTGTACTTTGTGTTAATGAAAAAGATGTTGAGCCTATTAAAAAAGCTTTACTTGAAATGGGTGAAAAAGCTTACGAAATAGGTCATGTAACATCTGGAGGTGAAGGTGTTTGTTTAAAATAGCAGTTCTTGTTTCCGGGGGAGGAACAGACCTTCAATCTATTATTGATGCAATTGAGAGTGAAAAATTAAACTGTGAGATAAAAATGGTAATAAGTAGTAAAGAAGGGGCTTTTGCTATAGAGAGAGCTAAGAAGCATGGTATAGAATATCATGTTATAAGCAGAAAAGAGTTTGGGGAACATCAATCAGATAAAATTTTAGAATTAACAGATGGAAATGTTGATTTAATAGTATTGGCTGGATATTTATCTATTTTAAATGGAGAGCTTTTAAATAAATTTAGCAATAAGATGATAAATATTCATCCATCTCTAATTCCATCATTTTGTGGACCTGGCATGTATGGATTGAAAGTACATGAGGCAGCAATTGATAAAGGTGTTAAATATTCAGGATGTACAGTCCACTTTGTAAATAATGAAGTAGATGGGGGAGCAATTATTTTACAAGAGGCAGTACCAGTTTATTTTGAAGATACAGCTGAAACACTTCAAAAGAGAATTTTAGAAAAAGAACATTTATTATTACCTGAAGCAATTAAATTAATTTCAGAAAATAGAGTTAAAATTATTAATAAAAGAGTGAAGATAGAAGAATAAAAGGAGGCCTTTATTTTGAAAAAAAGAGCTTTAATTAGTGTATTTGATAAAGATGGAGTATTAGACTTTGCAAAATTTTTAGTGTCACAAGATATTGAAATAATATCAACTGGCGGAACATATAAGCATTTAAAGGAAAATGGATTAGATGTAATAGAAGTTAATGAAGTTACAAATTTCCCAGAAATGCTAGATGGAAGAGTTAAAACTTTACATCCACTTGTACATGCTGGAATCTTAGCTATAAGAGATAATAATGAGCATATGGATACTTTAAAATCTAGAGAAATACACACAATAGATTATGTTGTAGTTAACCTTTATCCATTTTTTGAAAAGGTAAAGGAAGATTTAAGCTTTGAAGAAAAGGTTGAATTTATTGATATCGGTGGCCCAACAATGCTAAGAGCAGCAGCTAAGAATTTTCAAGATGTAGTAGTTATATCAGACAAAAAGGATTATGCTGTTGTTATAGAAGAAATGAAATCTGGAGAAGTTTCTTTTAAGACTAAGAAAAGATTAGCAGGAAAAGTATTTAATCTTATGAGTGCATATGATGCTGCTATTTCTAACTTTATGTTAGAAGGAGAAGAAGAATATCCTGAATATCTTTCAGTTTCATTAAAAAAGAAACAAGGCTTAAGGTATGGGGAAAATTCACATCAAAGTGCTGCTTTTTATGAATCAACTACAGTTGATGGAGCTATGAATACTTTTGATGTATTAAATGGTAAGGAATTATCTTACAACAACTTTAAAGATATGGACATAGCATGGAAATGTGCAAATGAGTTTGAAGAACCATCATGTTGTGCTTTAAAACATAATACTCCATGTGGGGTTGCTATTGGGGAGGATGCATATGAAGCTTATATGAAAGCTTACAATGTAGATCCAACTTCAATATTTGGTGGAATAGTTGCCTTTAATAGAAAGGTTGATAAGAGAACTGCAGAGGAAATGGTTAAGATATTCTTAGAAGTAATTGCAGCTCCAGAATATGATGAAGATGCACTTGAAGTATTAAAGACTAAAAAGAATTTAAGAGTATTAAAAGTAAAGAAGGCTCCTCAAGATGACAAGTATATGGTTACTGTTGATGGTGGTATCTTAGTACAAGAGGAAGATAAAAAGCTTTTAGATCAAATAAAAGTTGTAACTGAAAAGCAACCAACTGAAGAAGAAATGAATGATTTATTATTTGGAATGAAGGTTGTTAAATATGTTAAATCTAATGCAATAGTTGTTGCTAAGGATTCTGTAGCCCTTGGAATTGGTGGAGGTCAAGTTAATAGAATATGGCCAACAGAAGATGCTTTAAAAAGAGGGGTTGGAGCTACTATATTAGCTTCTGATGCGTTTTTCCCATTTAGAGATGTAGTAGACCAGGCTGCAAAGGCTGGAATCAAAGCAATTATTCAACCAGGTGGATCTATGAGAGATCAAGAGTCTATAGATGCGTGTAATGAACATGGTATTGCTATGGTATTTACTGGTCTTAGACACTTTAAACACTAGAATTTTGGAGGATATTTTATGAAACTACTTTTAATAGGTTCTGGTGGAAGGGAACATGCAATTGCTTGGAAACTTTCAAAGAGCTCAAAGGTTGATAAAATTTATGTAGCACCAGGGAATGGTGGTTCTGCTGTAGAAAATAAATGTGAAAATATTAATATAACAGATTTTGATGAATTGGTTAAGTTTGTTAAAGAGAATGATATTTACCTTACAATAGTAGGTCCAGAAGACCCATTAACTAAGGGAATTACAGATAAATTCAAGTCAGAAGGTCTTAGAATATTTGGACCTGATAAAGCTGGAGCACAACTTGAAGGAAGTAAAAGTTTTTCTAAGGAATTTATGAAAAAATATGGAGTTAAAACTGCTGAATATGAAGTATTTACAGAAATAGAACCTGCTTTATCATATATAGAAAATTGCTCTTATCCTGTAGTTATTAAGGCTGATGGATTAGCAGCTGGAAAAGGTGTTGCAATTTGTGAAACAAAAGATGATGCAAAGGAAGCACTTAATTCTTATATGATAGATGATATATTTAATGGTGCTGGACAAAAGGTTGTTATAGAAGAATTTCTAGATGGAGTTGAAGCTTCAATTCTTTCTATTACAGATGGAAAAGCAATAATACCATTTATATCAGCTAAGGACCATAAGCAAATCTTTGATGGTGGTAAGGGACCTAATACTGGTGGAATGGGAGTTTTAGCACCAAATCCATATGTAACCAATGAAGTTATGAAAGAATTTGAAGAGAATATAATGGCTAAAACTTTAGAAGGAATTCAAGCTGAAAAGTTTGATTTTAAAGGAATTATATTCTTTGGTCTTATGATTACAAATAAGGGAACATATTTACTTGAATACAATGTAAGAATGGGCGATCCAGAAACACAATCTGTATTAAGTTTAATGGAAAGTGATTTATTTGAAGTAATTGAAGCAGCAATGAATGAAAAACTAAGTGAAACTGTTGTTAAGTGGAAGAATGAGGTTTGTATAAATGTTGTTCTTGCTTCAAAGGGGTATCCAGGAAGTTTTGAAAAAGGTTATGAAATAACTATAGATGAAAGTGTTAAGGATAACGTGTTTTTAGCAGGTGCTAAACTAGAAGATGGAAAGATTAAAACTAATGGTGGGAGAGTTCTTTCTGTTGTTGGTTCTGGTAAAACATTAGAGGAAGCTAGAGAAGTAGCTTATAGAAATGTTGAATTTGTAAAATTTAAAGATAGCTACTGCAGAAAAGACATTGGAATTTATCGTTAAAAATTTTATCTCTTAAATAGGTATAATGAGCATATTCTCTGGAATATGCTCATTAATTTTTAATAAAACTTAATTTGTTTGTTCATATAAAGTAACCTAATTAATGGTTCTTAAATATAATATATAAAAATCTCTTTGCACTGCATACAAATCTACAGTACAAACTGATCAGGCCATAAATTATAGCAATTTAGGAGCCGGGCCAAGACATGGCAACAGGATTAAAAAACACCTGTGGGACAGTTTAATGTTCTACAGGTGTTTTTTTCTTTTAGAACATTAGCTGAAAAATACGGATAAAATGCAATGCCATAGAGCTATCAAACAAAATTATTCATAGGAAATATCTGTGAATTAAAGGGAGGTAACTTATTATGACAGAACAAGAAAAGATAATTAAGATGAAAGGTCTTACAGAGGCAGAAGTTGAAAAGGCACAAAATAAATATGGAAGAAATCAACTTGTTCCTGAGAAAAAAGAAAATTTCTTTCTAAAACTTATTGATGTTTTAAAAGAACCTATGTTTCTGCTTTTAATTATTTCAGCAGTTATCTATTTTCTTCTAGGAGAGCCTGGAGATGGAACAGTAATGCTAATATTTGTGGCCACAATGATAACTATAGATGTAATTCAAGAATGGAAGACAGATAAAACATTGAAAGCTTTAAAAAATTTATCATCCCCTTATACAAAAGTTATTAGAAATGGGAAGAAAGTTTTTATAAATAGCGAGGAGTTAGTACCAGGAGATATAATGATAATATCTGAGGGGACAAAAGTTCCTGCTGATGGGAAGATAATTGAATGTAATGATCTTAGTATAGATGAGTCTTCTTTAACTGGTGAAGCAGAAGGTGTATGGAAGATGGTGGATTACAATGATAGTAAGGATTATTGGAGAAAAAATTATTGTTATGCAGGTACATTGGTTATTCAAGGTTGTGGAATAGTACTAGTTGAGAAGATTGGATATGAAACAGAATATGGGAAAATAGGGATGGATGTTTCAGAAGCTGAAAATTTTCCAACTCCTATGGAAAAGCAAACACGAAAGCTTGTAAAAATATGTTCTGTAATAGCCATAATTTTATGTATTCTAGTAGCTACTATAACATATTTTAATCTTTTAGACCATACCATAAAAGATAGAATAATTGAAAGTATACTTTCAGGAATAACCCTTGCTATGGCAATAATTCCTGAAGAATTTCCAGTTATTTTAACAGTTTTTTTATCCATGGGAGCATGGAGATTAGCTAAAAAGCAATCTCTAATCCGTAAACTCCCATCAGTAGAAACTTTGGGGGCTGTTTCAATTCTTTGTGTAGATAAAACAGGAACTATTACTAAGAATTTAATGAGTGTAGATGAGTTATGGTCTATTAACAATGATAAAGAAAGTATAACTAAAGCTATGGGAATGGCATGTGAAACTGATGCTTATGATCCTATGGAAAAAGCTATGATTAAATATTGCGAAGATAATAGGATAACTAAAGAGTATTTATTTAGTGGTGAGCTATTAGGAGAATATTCTTTTACTAATGAAAGAAAAATGATGGGACATATTTGGAAAAGAGAAAAAGAGGTAATAATATGTGCTAAAGGTTCTCCAGAAAAGATAATTAGTATTTGCAAATTATCAGATAAAGATAAGGATAAAGTAAATAAAAAAATATATGAAATGTCTTCTAAAGGCCTTAGAGTTATTGCAATAGGTAGAAAATATATAATTAATGATAAAGACATACCTAAAGAATTAGAAAAATGTGAACTTGATTTATTGGGATTGGTAGGACTTATAGATCCTCCAAGAGAATCTATAAATAAGGATATAAAATCTTGTGTAAGAGCTGGGATAAGAGTAGTAATGATTACTGGTGATAATGGTATAACTGCTAGTTCAATAGCAAAAAAAATAGGTATTCCCTGCTGTCATAGAACGATTACAGGGGATGAGATTAATAAGATGAGTGATAGTGAATTAAGAGAAAAAGTAAAAGATGTCTGTATATTTTCAAGAGTAATACCAGAGCATAAAATGCGTATAGTTAAAGCTTTTAAAGAGAATGGGGAAGTTGTTGCTATGACTGGGGATGGTGTAAATGATGCAGCAGCTTTAAAATATGCAGATATAGGAATAGCAATGGGAAAAAGAGGCTCTGAGGTATCAAGAGAAGCTGCTGATTTAGTACTTTTAGATGATAACTTTTCAACAATAGTTGATACTGTAAAAGATGGTAGAAGGATTTATGATAATATTAGAAAAGCAGTAGGATATGTATTTGCGATACACATACCAATAATTCTAGCTTCATTATTTGCTCCACTTCTTAAAATTAGCACCTCTTCTCTTTTGTTATTACCAATTCACATTGTTCTCCTAGAGCTAATAATTGATCCAACTTGTTCAATAGTCCTTGAAAGACAACCAGCTGAAGAAGATATAATGGAACGTAAACCACGTAATTCTAATGAAAATATATTAAGCTTTAATATTTTAATAAAAAGTTTAATTCAAGGTTTAGTTATTTTCATTGCTTCATTTGGAACTTACTATTTTTATCTAAGGTATAATCAAGGAGATGAAACCATTGCACGTTCAATGGGATTGGTTATAATTATGTTCTCTAATATATTACTTGTACAAGTAAATAGTTCAAGCAAACAATTTGCATATAAATCTCTAATTAAATTAAGTAAAGATAAAGTTTTTTTGTTAGTTAATGGGAGTATACTTTTAGGTATAGCTATAATACTATATACACCAGTTTCAAAATTTTTAAATCTAGCAGCGTTAAGTGTTGATAAATTACTATTGGTAATAGGAATATCTATTATTTCAGTAATGTGGTATGAAATGATAAAGCTTTGGGGTAAAATAAAAAAAGCTAATTAAGGGATAAAAAGAGTTGATTTCTGTTAAATTCAGAAATCAACTCTTTTATTAATGTAAATCACAGGTCGCTGTAATATCTGTAAAGTTAGAATCAAAACCATCTTCAAAACCAAAAGTGACATCTCTATTTTCGTTAAGTGTTATCTTTACATCACTTTGTACCCATTGAGAATTTCTATTATCAGCTTCCTCTTTATGCCAACCAGTTATCATGTAATTACCTTCTGAAGCTTGCCAATCAGATAAATTTCTTCCACCAGAAGTGCCTTTTTCTTCGATTTTTTTACTGAATTTCCCGTTTGATTCCTTATATATGCATATGGCTTGATCCCATGATGCATCTGAATCAAATTTAAAGTTAGCACTTTCTTTAACATTAATAAAACCTGCAACTGAAGAGTTGCAATGACATTTATTGTCTGGACCCATTTTATTTTGATTCATCTTTCTCTCTCCTTTATACTTAATAATTATAGTATTATTTAAATAGAAAAAAATATGCAATTAATAAGAAATTCTTATTAGGAATATATTTACATAAATAAAAAAGTTCATTAATTGTGATATAATTTAAGAAATATTATGAATTAGTTGGAGGATAATGATGGATTTTTTTGAGTTAATATATAAAAGAGAAAGTGTTAGAGGATATATTGATGAACCAGTTGAAAGAGAGAAGATAGAAAAGATAATAGAGGCAGGTAGAGTTTCACCATCTGCATGTAATGCTCAACCTTGGAAGTTTGTAGTAGTTGATGATAAAGATCTTGTAAAAGAAGTGTCTAAAAAATTATATGATCCTTTAGTAAGTGGCATAAATAAATTTGCAACTACATCTCCTGCATTTATAGTTGTTGTAGGTGAAAAGAGAAATATAACCTCTAAGATGGGAGAAATAATTAAAAAACAGGATTTTACTTCCATAGATATAGGAATAGCTTGTGAAAATGTTTCTTTAGCTGCTGCAGAATTAGGGCTTGGGACATGTATGATGGGATGGTTTAAGGAAAAGGGAATAAAAGAACTTTTAAATATTCCACAAAATAAAAAAATTCATCTTGTATTATCTTTAGGATATCATGAAAATAAAGAACCAAGAAAAAAGGTTAGAAAAGACATAAATGAAATTATGAGCTATAATAAATATTAAAAAAATTGGCTATCTTACATTTAAGATAGCCAATTTTTTTATATTTGAGTTTTACACAAATTATGATTTGTAAAATCAAATGCAAATAAGTTATTAAATTAAGTTTTAATACATAGTATTAGATGTGTAAATAATTATGTTAAAGGGGAATTCATAATAAGATTGATTACAGTTATAGCTATTATTATATTAATTTTGAGCAATGGAAAAAACATACGTAAAGGTATAAATTCATTCTTTTTAACAATAAAAATGATAAATATAAATTATAGAAAACTATTATTTGAAAAAGATATTTTTATAAGAGTAAGTCAATGTATAATGATTGCTCTTTCTGAATTATTTAGTTTTGTTGCAATATATATTATTCTCATTGGATATATTAATATAGAATTGAGTCCAATTATAAAAGGATTAATATTATTAAACTGCTGTGCTTTAGTATATTATCTTGCAGGATATATCCTACTTATAAGTGGTAATATAAATATGTATTTTCAAAATCATAATGATAATAGTATGAAATCTGATTTTATATTAAGTTACTTTATAACAAGTACATTTTTAGCTGTAGCTTTAGCGTTTCCAAATCAAGTAAATAAGTATATAATTAGTGGAATAATTGGAGTTATTATATGTTATGTTTTAAATTTAAAAATACTTTTAAATATAATGAAAAATCCTGGTAAGATAAAGATTACCACAACTGATAGAAGCAGTTTTACTAAGGTGTCTTTAATAATATTAATAGTTGTAGTTATGATAATAATTAATTTATTTCTTGGAGTATGTTTAGCTAATTCCTTAGAAGGAGCATATTCAAATAACACTGGATATTTTGATTTGTTTTATTACACTATAGTTACATTTACTACAATAGGATTTGGGGATATAATTCCTATTTCGATACCTGCAAAGATTGTTGCAATAGTTATTTCAGCCACAAGTATATTATGTATTACTATCTTTTTAGGGAGTATATATTCATATAGGGATAAATATTGAACATAATAAATATTTAATTGTCTTAGGCTTTCAATATATTCTTATATGATAATATTCTCGAAGAATAAACTAATGCTAAATGAATGGATATTAATAATATTGTAGATAAAAAAATATATTTAAAGAAGGGCATGAATAGATAAAAGAGTAAATCTATTAATGTTCTTTTTTACTTTATGTAATAAAATTGTAAGAACTTCCATTTATAATTTACTTTGCAAGTGAAATTAGGGGAGAGGATTTATTGTTGAAAACTAGTTTATTTAGATTTTTTTATATTCATATCAATTAATAAACACACTAGAGAAAGACCAAAAGCAAAAAGTATATGTGATTGTATTTGAGTTAAATAAAAATAAGAATCTATAAAAGTACTTAATATAGCTAAAGTGACTACATAAATAAGTCCAGTGATTGTAGTGTTGAATTTATTTCTTATAGTTTTTGTTATTTTAGAGAATATAAAGAACTTACTTTCTAAAAGTTTAAAAATTATAATAAAAATAGAGCAGAAAAATAAGTATTGTAAAAAAATGTTGTTCAATATTATTTTCATTTGTAACCTCCAATATTAAATGTGATACTATTAAAAAAATTCCAATTATAGAAATAACATAAATAAATAATAACACAAAATATAGTGAAGATTAAAGTGAAATTGTATTGCTTTTGTAATTTTATACAATTATAGTTAAGCTTATGATAAAATAATAAAATGCAATTAGTGTACAAATTGTCACACAAGGAGTTGAAGAATAATGACGTTACAGCAATTAAAATATATAGTTATGGTTGCAGACAAAGGAACAATCAGTGAAGCAGCTAAAGAATTATTTATTTCTCAACCAAGCCTTACAAATGCAATTAAAGAATTAGAAAATGAAATGCAAATAACTATCTTTAATAGAACTAATAAGGGAATTGTAGTATCAAACGAAGGTGAGGAATTTCTTGCCTATGCAAGACAAGTTCTTGAACAAGTGAATCTTTTAGAAGAAAAATTTTTAAATGTAAAAAAACAAAGTCCAAGATTTTCTGTATCTACTCAACATTATTCATTTGCAGTAAATGCATTTGTAGATGTAATTAGAAAATTTGGTGGAAATCAATATGATTTTACTCTAAGAGAAACTCAGACCTATGAGATTATTGAAGATGTAAGAAAGTTAAAAATTGAAGTGGGAATTTTGTATACTTCATCTAAAAATGAGGAAGTAATTATGAAACTTGTTAAGAAAAATGGTCTTGAATTTGAAGAACTTTTTATGGCAAAACCACATGTATTTATTAGTTGAAGACATCCGCTATCAGAAAGAGAGGTAATTACTTTAGATGATTTAGAAGAGTATCCATATCTTTCTTTTGAGCAAGGAGATAATAATTCTTTCTATTTCTCTGAGGAGATACTTAGTACTCTAGATCGAAATAAGAATATTAAGGTAAGGGATAGGGCAACTCTTTTTAATCTCGCAATCGGTTTAAATGGATATACTGTTAGTTCAGGTGTAATTAGTAGAGAATTAAATGGAGAAAATATAGTAGCTAGGCAACTTGTGGTAGATGAATATATGCGTATAGGAATAATAATGCAAAAGGACATGCAACTTAGTAGGTATGGAAAAGCCTATGTGGAAGCTCTAAAAATTCATGTAGTAGATTATGTGAAGCAAATATGTGATTGATATAGTTTAAAGCTATAGCAAACACATATTTTTTTGTATTTTCCAACAAACTAAAATTGATTTATACTAAATTTACAATAGAAGCTTCAGAAAATTTATGTGAGATTGGAGATTGTTAGTATGAAAAATAATACATCTTTTAAATATGATATTGTTGGTAGTTTTTTAAGACCTGGATATTTAAAACAAGCTAGAAGTGAATATGGAGAAGGAAAAATAACAAGGGAGGAGCTTAAAGTAGTTGAAGACAAAGCAATTACAGAACTTATTCAAAAACAAAAGGAAGTTGGACTTCAAGTTATAACAGATGGAGAATTTAGAAGAAGTTCATGGCATCTTGATTTTATGTGGGCATTCAATGGTGTTGGACATGAAAAGACGAAGGACGGAATACCTTTTAATGGGGAAGCTGCTTTGATTGATGATACATTCCTTATAGGAAAAGTGTCAGTAGATGAACATCCATTTATTGAACATTTCAAGTTTATAAAACAGTTTGAAGATGAGAATAGAGTAGCACGTCAGACAATACCTGCACCAGCACAATTTTTATTTCAAATGATTATACCAGAAAATTTGGAAAGATCAGAAGCTATTTATGAAGATGAGGAAGAACTAATTCAAGATATTGCAAAGGGGTATAAAAAAGTAATAAAGGATTTATACAAAGCAGGTTGTAAAAATATTCAGTTTGATGATTGTACATGGGGTGTGTGTGTTGATCCAAATGCTCAGTTTATTTTTGGAACAGATGAAGAAGGAATAAAAGAGATTATTAAAAAATTAATTAGAATTAATAATCTTGTAATAAAAGATAGGCCAGAAGATTTAATTATAAATACTCATATTTGTCGTGGAAACTTTCATTCAACCTGGGCTTGCCAAGGTAGTTATGATGTTGTTGCAGAAGAACTTTTTTCAACAGAAAATGTAGATGCTTTCTATCTTGAATTTGATGATGAACGTTCTGGCGATTTCAAACCACTTCAATATGTAAGTGAGGACAAGCAAGTTGTATTAGGTTTAATTACAACAAAATCACCTAAACTAGAAGATAAAGAATATATTACAAATCGTATTTATGAAGCTCAGAAATATATACCATTAGAACGTTTATGTTTAAGTCCTCAGTGTGGATTTGCATCCACAGAAGAAGGAAATAAACTTACAGAAGAAGAGCAATGGGCAAAATTAAGATTAGTTAAAGAAATCTCAGAAAAGATTTGGAAATAATAGCAAGAGTTCAATTAGAGAAAAACTTATATATTTATAATATTTATAGATAAAAATGCCTTTGTGGAGCTAAATTCCATAAGGCATTTTTCTTATGTTTTTTATTGATCTGACTATTTCGTTAGTTGACAAAAAATGCAATTATGATATATAATGTGACTAAATTAGCTAATATATGAATATTCTGCTATTTAATTAAAGTAATGAATTAATTACAAGAAAAAATTATTAATTTCTATAAATAAACCAAATGGGGGTGGTTTTATAGAGAGGTTAAAATAAATATTCAAAAAGAAATAGAATTAAAGTAATATGGGGGTAATCTATGTTTAAAAAAGGAAAAATTATTACAATAGCAATGGTGGCTCTTTTTGGGGTAGCTATTCCAAGCTATAAAGCAAAAGCAGATACCAACTGGAATCTTGTATGGCAAGATGAATTTAATCAACCTTTAAGTAGTTCAAACTGGTCTTATGAAATAGGAAATGGTAGTGATGGATGGGGAAATAAGGAACAACAATATTATACAAATCGTCCACAAAACATACAGGTTGCAAATGGTAATCTTGAAATAACAGCATTAAAAGAAAACTATAATGGAATGAATTACACTTCTGCACGTATTAAGTCTCAGGATTTAAAGTCATTCACTTATGGAAAAGTTGAAGCAAGAATGAAATTGCCTTCAGGACAAGGAATATGGCCAGCGTTTTGGATGCTTGGACAAAATATGAATTCTGTTGGATGGCCTAAATGTGGTGAAATTGACATTATGGAGCGTGTAAATAATAATCCATATGTAAATGGAACTGTTCACTGGGATGCTAATGGACATGCCGATTATGGAAAAACAAGTGGAAATCTTGACTTTTCACAATTTCATACTTACTCAATTGAATGGAATAAACAGTATATTAGATGGTTTGTAGATGGAGTTAAATATAATGAATTTTATATAGAAAACAATACTGGTAATACAGAAGAATTTCAAAAACCATTTTTCTTACTATTTAACCTTGCAGTAGGTGGAAATTGGCCCGGAAATCCAGATTCTACTACTCCTTTCCCAGCAAAAATGCTTGTTGATTATGTTCGTGTTTATAGTGCAGGTTCATCAAGAACTCCAGTAGCGAATCCTAATCCAGGTAAACCATATTTCATGTTAGTTAACAAAGCAAGTGGTAAGGCTGCTGATTTAATTGGTGGAAATACAGCTGATGGAGCAAGAATTAATCAATGGGGTTATGACTATAATAGTGCTAATCAAAGATGGTCACTAGAACCTGCAACTAATGGTCATTTCAAAGTAATCTCAGCTGTATCAGGAAAGGCTTTAAGCATTGTAAATGGATCAACAGCAGATGGTGAGCAAGCACATGATTGGACATATAATGATGGAGGATTAGATCAACAATGGGATTTAGTTAATGTAGGAAATGGTTGGTATCAACTTAAAAATGTTAAGAGTGGAAAAGCTCTTGAAGTTGCTAATTATAGTACTGCTAATGATGGGAAAATTCAACAAAATACTTATAATGGATCAGATAATCAAAAATGGCGTTTACAGCTTTGGGGAGATTATTTTATAAAGGCTGACTCAGGTAAATATGTCTGTGTTCAAGGAAAAGGCAATAGCAATGGAAGTAAAATTATCCAATATCAATTTGAAGCTAATCCTTGGTTTAAATGGAGATTTGAAAATATTGGAGATGGTTTAAACAAGGTATCAAGCTTAAATGCTTTGGGTAAAGTGTTGTGTGTAGAAGGTGGATCATCAGAAATATCACATATTACACACTTATGGGATTATAATCCTAACAATATAGGTGATCAGAAAGTAAGAATTGAACCATTAACTAATGGTAAATTCAAATTCTACTTTGCACATGATGGACAATCTTTTGATATTCCAGGAGGACAAACAGCTAATGATGTACCTCTAGAACAGTATCCAAGCACTGGAAACTCATGGCAACAATTTACACTTGAAAGAGTACAATAGATATTGAAAAAAGAAATTTTTTGAATTTATTGTTATTATTAATAAATGTAATTGTGATAAAATGATATTTATCAGGAAGAGATATTGAATGGAGGAAAAATCATGGGTGGAATAATTTTAATGATCTCTTTAGATATAATATTTGTAATTATATCTATTACTTTATTAAGAGGAAAAGGAAGTTTTTTAATTGCTGGCTATAATACAGCCACAGAAGAAGAAAAAAGAAAATATAATGAAACAAAATTATGTAAAGCTATGGGGATATGTACATTAGTTGTTTCAATAATGTTAGGAATTCTTACTTTTAATATTTACCAATTAGAAACAAGCAATCTTACTGAAAATAGTGTAATTCCTTTTGTTTGGATATTTGTAATTGTAATTATATTAGATGTAATAGTGACTAATATATATATAATTAAGAAATGCAAACATAAACGGTAAATTATTAAAATCAAGCCTATATTAAAAAAAATGTTCAGAAGTTCCTTATGTTGTAGTATCATCTAGAACAGGTTATTTTCATGGGTAATTATTAATAAGAAAGTCCACTAGTTTAATAAACTGCTGGACTTTCTTATTGTTATATTCAGTTAAAATATTTGTTAATAGATCATCTAAAAATAATTATAGAATTTTAATGGTATATATTTACAAATGAAGAAAGACAACTTATAATAGACTTATTAAAAAACATTTTAAAAGTTATTTTAAAATAAATTAAAAAAGGGGATGTTTTAGTGAAGATAAAAATTAGTAGTTCAGTAATATTTGCTTTCGCTGCACTAAGTGGTCTTTTATTTGGTTATGATACTGGAGTTATTTCAGGAGCCATCTTATTCATTCAAGATCAAATGAATCTTGATTCCTGGCAGCAAGGCTGGGTTGTTAGCTCTGTATTATTGGGAGCTATTCTAGGTTCTGCTATTATTGGACCTATGTCAGATAAGTATGGTCGTAGGAAGCTAGTTTTGTTATCAGCTGTAATTTTCTTTATTGGTGCAATTGGCTCAGCTTTTTCACCACAATTTTGGGAATTAATAATATCAAGAATTATACTGGGACTTGCAGTTGGTGCTTCTTCAGCATTAATTCCAACATACTTAGCAGAATTATCACCAGCTGAAAAAAGAGGATCTATGTCAAGTTTATTTCAGTTAATGGTTATGACTGGAATTTTATTGGCTTATATCACTAATTACAGTTTTTCTGGTTTATATATAGGTTGGCGATTGATGCTTGGTCTTGCTGCTGTACCTGCTGTAATCCTTTTCTTAGGCTCTCTTGTATTGCCTGAAAGTCCAAGATATTTAGTTAAGGATGGAAGATTTAATGAAGCTAGGGAAGTATTAGAGCAAATGAATAAGAATAATAAGAGCATTGTTAATGCTGAACTTATTGAGATTAATAAGCAAGCTAAAATTAAAAGTGCTGGACTTAAAGAATTATTTGGTAGATTTGTACGACCATCATTAATCATTGGCTTTGGGCTAGCTATTTTTCAGCAGATTATGGGATGCAATACAGTTTTATATTATGCACCTACTATATTTACAGAAGCTGGTTTTGGTGTTCAAGCAGCTTTGATTGCACATATAGGAATTGGAATTTTTAATGTAATTATAACTGCCATAGCTGTAGTGATTATGGATAAAATCGATCGTAAAAAGATGTTGATATATGGTGCTATTGGAATGGGTGTTTCATTAATAGTTATGAGCTTTTCAATGAAATTTTCTAGTGGTTCATCAGCAGCTTCAATTATCTGTGTTATAGCTTTAACTATTTATATTGCATTCTTTTCAGCAACTTGGGGACCTGTAATGTGGGTTATGATTGGGGAAGTTTTCCCTCTAAACATTCGTGGATTAGGAAATTCATTTAGTAGTGTTATAAATTGGACTGCTAACATGTTAGTATCATTAACATTTCCTGTATTATTAAATTACTTTGGCACAGGGAATTTATTTATTGGATATGGAGTAATTTGTTTTGCGTCAATTTGGTTTGTGCATTATAAAGTCTTTGAGACGCGTAATCGTTCTCTTGAAGAAATTGAGGAAACTCTTCGTTCTCATGCTGACGAAAACTATGAAAAGGTGATAATACATTAAACATTAAATAAAAGTGAAATATCTTATAATTTACAGGGTATTTCACTTTGTTTTTTAATAGAATATTCAAGTGAATCAATTTCTATAGTATAATGTGACAAGAGATATTTAGGGGAGGTAATTTCAATAGAAATAATTAGGATATTACATTAGTATAAAAGGGAATACTTTAATGTATAAACTTGTTACAATTAAAAAAGAGGAGAAAACAATATGTTACTAGAAGATAAAAAGAGGATTTTTCAAAATGATCTTCTTGAGATGAAAGATGATGGATTTATAGATGGAGAAACTTACAACTCCATATATAGAGCAAGCAATGAATTTTACAATAAAAAATTCCAACAGTTAAAGAGTAGAGGATTATATAATACTAATTATATAAATCAAGAGGAGAAAAAAATTCCTTCCATAAACAAAAAAGTACTTACAGAACAACAAATAGCAGAGAGAAAAGCTTCAGTACTATTAAATTTAGGTGTAGTATTTCTATTTTTATCTGGATTAATATTTGCTACTACTAATTGGTCTAACTTAGGATTAGTAGGAAAAATATTTTCAGTTGCTTTTATGGGAAGTATACTTTATTTAGGATCCTTTGTAGCTGAAAAAAAATTAAGACTAGAAAAGACAAGTAGAGCATTATGGATATTAACTACACTTTATATCCCAATAGTTGGGATTACTTTTATGTATTCTCTTATGTGGAGTGATGGAGTAGATATAGATAGTCCTCAGAGTTTAGTTGCTCTTGGATTTATAGCTGCCATTTCAACAGTAGTAAATATACTAAGCTTTAGGAAGTATAACACTAAATATTATATATGGGCTTCATATATTACAGCTGAATTATCTGTGCTATTTTTTGTTAGTTCATTAAAACTTGGCAATGGGTATATTACTCTTGTTACTGTAGCTTATTCGTTTGTGATTTTATATACATATATGAAATTAAAAAATGAAGAGTATAAGAAATATACAAGACAATATCTTATGATATTAAATCAAATTACAACAATAGTCTTATTAATATTTGGTTCAGGCGAGTTATTAAAAGTTCCTTATATATTAGCATTAATATCTTTGGTTACACTTTTGATATATACTTCCTATATACTTAAAGATAAATTTATAGGAATAACTTTAATTCTTTTCTTGCCACTAAAAACATTAGACTATATTCAAACATTAGACTTAGATATAGCCTTTTTTGCAATACCTGCCTCTTTAATAATTGGAATTCAATACCTAAGCTTTAAAGAGAAACTTCACCATTTAGTAGGTTATATTTCTATAATTATTTCATTTATATTATTTAATCTTATATTATTTTCAGATACACTTTTTTATTTGATGGGATCATTAGGAATTATTGTAACTGCTTTAATTACATATAAAACAATAAAGATACCTGAGATTAAAGTTTTAAACTTAAATAAATATCTATGCATTGTAATATCTATATATACTTATGTTTTTATGGCTAGACTTCCATTTGTTTTGTATGACAATATGACATATATTGAGAAAACAAGTGCTTTAAGTGTATCAGCGATATTACTTTGTTTATTTCAATATATTATTAATCCTAAGTATAAGGATATAAAACTAGCCTATAGTAATGTATCAATATTAATACTTATGGCAAATGGAGTAAATTCAATATCAAATGTGTATATATCTATATCAATACTTATTGCCTTGGCTTTATTTGAGATGTTTGGATTATCTAAGAGATTTAATTTAGTAGCTTATTTTATAAATATATTTGTAGGTGTTAATATTTTTGTATTTATGTTAAAATATGATTCGAATTTCCTACCCTTAGGAGCAGTAATTGGTGTTATAGCAACTATGATAGTAATTGCTTATAAGAATAAAGAGCATAAGAAATACTTGCTTCTTTGTAGTTCTATATTTATGGCAATAACAGTAGGTTTAGGTCATGAAACTTTCTTTTATATACCCATAATTATAATTTCTATTTTATTAGGAGCTTTGAGCTTAAAAGAAGAAGCAGACAAAGGATTATTTATACTATGTTTAACTATAGCATATGGAATTATGATGGAGTTAAGAAATCCAATTGTGGATGATACAATAAAAATATTTATAGAAAGTTTGTATGCATTGGTATTATCAATACTTGGAGCTAAGTGTTATAAACAAATAAAAGAGGAAAAGAGTTATGATAGTCTTTCTTTAGCTGCTATTGCAATTATTGTTATATTGACTTTTATAACATCTAATAAATATATAGATATATTAATTACAACAATAGCTGCATTAGGAGTTGTAGGAGTTAATTATAAAAAGTTAAGTGGTTCAAAATTGCTTAAATTGTTTATTATTTTAAAGCTTATAAGTTCATATATTCAAGTGGTTACATTATCAGATGTTAAGATGGGTGATGGTATATTAATAATTCCTTTACTTGTGTTTGCAGCAACTTCAAGATATTATATTTTTAAAAACAGTAATATTGGATATACTATTGAAAGATTATCTTTACTCTTATTAGTATTGAAACTAATAGCAAATATAATGAATTTTGATACTGTAAGTGCAATGGTAGTTATAACAATTGGAATAGTAGTACTTGTTATCTCTTACACTAAAAAAATTAAAATTTATTTTATAACTTCAATAAGTATGATAATATTGCCACTTATTAAAGGATCACTAGATTTTTGGCAACTAATACCTTGGTGGACATATCTCTTGGTAGTCGGTATTGTATTATTAATATTGGGAAGTATGGCAGAGAAAAACAAGAAAAAGAATAAGAGTTTAAAAGATTTAAATGATAAGTTCTTTAAAGGGTGGAATTAAATATAAAAATAAGTTGCTTTTCAGATATGCTTTAACATAATGTCAAATTTTATAACGATATAAATAGTTAAGTGAAGTCATTTTGACTTCACTTTTTAATATGATAATTAGCATTTATATTGTCTATGTTGATTTAACCATTTCTTTGCAAAATCAACAGCTTCCTTCATGTTGAATAATCTACATTCAGCATTCCCAATTATAGTCTTTCTTACATTATGTTTTTCTTCAAAAGCTCTACCTAGTAATTCAAAGTCTTCAGTATTATATTCAAAATCATTAAACCATTTCCAACAAGGTTTATCATTTTCAAGTAATGCAGTTCCAACTTGTTCTTTAGGCATATTTTTTATAAATGTTTCAGCTAAATGAAAGCATGTACAAGAATTATATGTTACTCCTAACAAAAGAACTTTTGTATTCAAATCATACATTTTTCCAATAGGAGAATCCATTCCAAGTTGCGGAGTTAAATAATGATTTTCAGTAATGTAAATAGCTTCTTTTCCGTTTGCGCTAAATGATACAAGGGGATGATTTGAACGTATTGTGTTTGGAAAAGTTCTAAACAATTCTGCAATTCTCCCCATACCTCTAGTTGGTGAAGTTTTTGGATTAAATGGTGGCATATTATTATAAATGATTTCTATCCATTCTTTTGGAACAGGGGGATTCCCCCATCCTGCTGGATCACTCCAATCTCCACTATGAGCTGGCATAACAAGTGTTCCATTTACACCAACTGATTTTAATAGTGCAGTTACTACTGTTTGTGCTCCACCACAAACCCATCCTAAACTTGATAGAGAAGAATGAACTAATAATATATCATCATCCTTTATACCGATTTGTAATAAATCATCATATAAAGTACTAAGAGTATTTGGTCTATTTGTAGTCTCTATTATATTCTTTTCACTCATTTTAATTAGCCTCATTTCAATTGGTTAAATTATAACTTTATAAATTGTGCTACTTACAAATTATAGCATAACTTATAAAGTTAAATATTCAAATTTTGAAAAACTAGTTAAACCAAGAATAGAATTTTAATTTTGATAGATCAGAACTTTTCCAAGCATACTTTATACTTGTATTATTAAAGCATTTATATCCTGCCATGGACATCCACAAGTCACCAGCAGTTTTGGCAGTGTTTCCATGAGGATAAATCACTACAATATGGTCATTTGTAATTGCTATTGCACTAAAGCCAGCATTTGCACGAGCTTGTGCATATGAAGCTGTTACAACATGCCAATGAGAAATACCTTTACTTAGTTTATCTAAGATAGTAGCACATGTCCCACTTGGAAGTGGAGTAGCTAATTTTTTCATTACATCTTGAGCAAATATATTGCAATATGTTTCAGTACTTTGTGGTTGATAATTTAAATTTGTTATAACATTAAAAGAATCAATAACATTTTTATAAGATAAAGTACGTGCTTTAGTACCTAGATTTGCAAATAAGAAAATAGAAATAAGGACAACCAAAACTATGACTTTTTTGAATATTTTTTTCATAACACACCTCTTTTTTCTTTATGTACATAATTAATTATTGTTATGAAAATATTTGTTAGCTTTTTTATGTATAAAATTTCACTAACTATTACTATGTTGCTTGAGTGGGAGAAATGATAAAAAGTATTTGAATTTTTACATTCTAGGAGTTAATTCTTATGGACATTCATGTTATAATTGGAATTATTGTTAAAAGATATTTTGAGGAGGAGTTATGGAATTTAACAAACTAAATATTAATTCAATAAAATCATGGGTTATATCAAGAGCCATATCAACTATTATAATTTCAGGCATATTGATTGGTGGATATTATTATTTTGCAATAAAATTAAATGCATTTAATGAAACAGTGAACTTCTATTTGAAAATAGGTATAGCAGTAATAATATTTTTTATGCTATTAAACACTATAGTATATCCATCATTTGAGTATAAACAATGGCGTTATCTAATAACCAAAGATAAAATAGAATTTTCAGAGGGTATATATTGGATAAAAACTATAGTAATACCTATAGTAAGAATTCAACATATTAAAATAAAACAGGGACCTATAAATAGAAAATTTAAGCTTGCTGATATTCAAATATATACTGCTGGTGGAAGTTATACAATTCCTAACATAGAAATGGGAAAAGCAGAAGAAATTAGTGATTTTTTAAAAGATAAAGTTAAGGAAAAGGTGATAGAGAATGATAAATAGTCCTATTAGAAATCACTGGATTGTAATAATTCAAAATATTTTCAAATCACTAAAAGAATTATGGTTTTTTATACTTTTAGTTTTATCAAATCATACCAAAACTGTAATTTTTATATCTATAATTGTTTTTATAGGTGTAATATTAGTAGCAGTAAAAGAATGGCTTAATACTGAATTTTACATTAAAGATAATGAGTTGCTTTATAAATCTGGAGTATTTGAGCATTCTAAACAAGAGATTCCTTTTGAAAATATAAGCACCATAGATATTGGACAAAGTCTACTTGATAGAATTTTTGAAGTTTGTACAGTGAAAATAGATAGCGGAAATGTAGGAAAAGGTACAGAATTCAAGATAAAAGTAGATTATGATTTAGCTGAAAGACTTAGAGAATATATATTAACAAATAAAAAGAAACATGAAAGCCATGAAACAATTGAAGAGGTTAGTAGAGAAGATTTCTTGTTTGAAAAAAGAATAACAGTAAAAGAAATTATAATATATGCATTAACAAAAGGAAAATTAGGCTGGGCCTTGGGAGCATACTTTGCAGTAATGAATTTTGCAGATGATGTAGAGAATTTTACAAAAACAACTAGGGTAAAAGATATACTGAACTCTATCAGTATTAATGAACTACTTATAGAAAACAGAGCCAGACTTATTGCAATTATAATAGGAATGATGTTATTTATTTATATTATAGTTACTATATTTTCTATAGGTTATGAGATGATTAAATTTTATGATTTCAGTGTCAAAGTAAGCACAAATAGTTTTAATATAAGTTATGGAATGTTGAGTAAAAAACAATATTCAATACCAATAGATAAAATACATGCATTAAAATATAAGCAAAGTATATTGCAACAATTATTAAAAATATACACACTAGAAGTTACAACTATTGGATATGGAGATGAAAAAGGTGAAAAAGCTATTCTTTATCCTCTAGCTAATAAGAAGTTTAATGAAGAATTTTTAATTAAAGTACTTCCAAGTATGATTTTTTCAGGAGAAGTGAAAAAACCTCCTAAAAGAAGTTTGAAAAGATTTTGGGTTAAGAGAATAGTAATTTCATTACTAATATTAATTCCTTCATATTTCATAATAAGTGTTATTCCAATAATATATAAATTAATTGTTATAGTACTTACATTATTAATTAACATTTTATTAGGTTATTTAAATTATAGGAATACTTCATTAGGGGTTACAGAAAAATTAATTCTAATAAGTAAAGGATCTTTTACAAAATCAACAATATTTATTAGACAAAGCAGTGTACAATCAATTGAAAAGAGCCAAAATCCATTTCAAAGAAAAGATGGAGTGTGTGATTATAAGATAGATTTATATTCAAATATATTGGCTGATTCAATTAAGATAAGGCATATGAGTGAAAAGAATGACAACAAGTTATATGGAAATTTAATTATGTAAATTAATATGAAAAAGTATGGTCTAGGGATTAAAAATCCTTGGACTCTATTTTTAGGGCAAAGTTCTTTCATAGTATTGGATTTATGGTAAGCTTTGTGTATACTTTTTAAGAAAAGAAAATAATAAACAATTAGGAGAGTATATGAAAGATTTATTTACAATAGGGGAAATGTCAAGACTGTTTAATATAAATATAAAGACACTTCGATATTATGATGAAATTAACTTGTTTAAGCCTATATTTATAAATAAAACAAATAATTATAGATATTATTCAACAGAACAGTTTGAACAATTAAATACAATAATATATTTGAGGGCCTTAGGAATGTCATTAAATACAATAGAGTTTCATTTAAAAGAGCGAAGTATTGATAATATCACTGATTTATTAAATAATCAGAAAGAAATCACTAAGAAAAAGATAAAAGAACTCCAAGATATAAATAAAAAGATTGAAAATAGATTAAATCAAATTAATTATGCAAGACAATATAATAAATTAGACTTAATCGAAGAAAAGGAATTTGATGAAAGAACTATTGTATTATTAAAGAAAAAAATAAAGTCAGATAAAGATTTAGAATTATCTATTAGAAATCTTGAAAATAAGTCAAATAAAAAAGCTTCTATTTTCAATGGAAAAGTTGGTGTAGCTATAGAAAAACAAAAATTAGAAGATGGACTTCTTCATGAATATGATTATGTTTTTTTATTTACAGAAGGAGAAAAGTATAATAAAAAAATAATAAAGGTATTACCAAGAGGTATTTATATAACTATTCGTTTTAATGGAACTCATGAAAATTCACAAATATATTATCATAAGATTTTAAAATATATTGAAGAAAAAGGCTATAAAATTAAGGATGATTCAATAGAAATAACGCTTATTGATTTTGGTCTAACTACTGAAAAGTCAGAGTTTATAACAGAAATTCAATTGCTTGTAAATTAATGTTGACACTCCAGTTACTAGACACTTTATAATTTCTAACATAGATAACTGGAGGTGATAAAATGATAGGAACAATGGTGAATTGTATTTCTATTATTAGTGGTAGTATTTTAGGAGCAGCTTTTAAAAAGGGAATAAAAGAAGAATATAAAGAAATAATGCTTCAAGCAATGGGGCTGTCAGCATGTGTTATTGGAATTAGTTCAGCTGTTAATAGCATTTCTAAAAGTAATTATCATGTTTTATTTATTATAAGTGTTGCAGTTGGGGGACTTATTGGACAAAAAATTAATTTAGAGAAGAAAGTTAATAATATTGCATCAAAGTTTTCTAAAAATAATTTAGTTGAAGGGTTATCAACAGCTATACTGTTATTTTGTGCAGGAACTTTATCAATTTTAGGACCTCTTGAAAGTGCTTTAAAAGGAGATAATACATTGCTATATACGAATGCTATATTGGATGGAATTACTTCAATTGTTTTAGCTTCTAATTTTGGTTTTGGAATAATTATTTCATCTGTTATATTATTTTTGTGGCAGGGATTAATCTATGTATCTGCCCATGTTGTATCAGGATATATAACAACTGACTTATTGAATGAAATTTCAATAGTAGGAGGTATGTTGATATTAAGTTCAGGAATAAATATATTAGAAATAAAGAAAATAAAAGTGTTAAATTTATTGCCAGCATTATTAATTCCTATTATTTTCTTTATTATAAAAGGAATAATATAAATATAGTTTCATACAAAAAACATCATTTTCTAATTATGATGTTTTTTTATTTGTAAAAATCCCAAAAAACTTCATGGAATAATATGGTATAATAAAAAAATTATGAATGATTTCATCAAAGCATTGTAATACATTTTATAGATTATATTTTGATAAGTTTTAATTAAAGAATAATTGTAATCAGTCTTTTAGTATATATGTGGGGGATAAATTTAAGGCTGAAGCTTTTGATTTATACTACTTAGATGCAGGAAGTACTAAATGGAAAGAAGGCGTTTAGGATGAATTTTTATGGGTTTGGAGATAAAAATAATCCAACAATATTTCTAATTCATGGAACAGCTAGTCATTGGAAATTGAGTTTTGGTCAAGTTATTAATGGATTATCTGATGAATATCATGTTGTTTGTGTAGCATTAGATGGACATGATGAAAGAGATAATACTGAAATGATATCTATTATGAATGAGGTAGAAAAAATAGAAAGTCATATACAAAAAATATATGCTAGTTCTATATATGCTATTTATGGTTCATCTTTAGGTGGGTCAATAGTTGCTAAATTACTTGAAAGAGGGAATATAGATATATATAATGCTATTACTGGAAGCACAGACTTTGATTTTAGTACAGGATTAAAAGCAATTATTTTATCCAAGGCAATAACTCGTATTCTTTATAATAACTTTATAAGCGGAGAAATTAAAGGAGTGTTTAAGTTATTTGTCACATCTGAAGAAAAGAAAAAATACTTAAAGATTTTAGATAAAGTAATTTATAAAGATATAACATATGAAACATTATACAAAGAGTACTATACTGATTTAATAATGCCAATTAGGGAGAATATCTTATTAGAAAAAACTAAAATATATTGTGTATTCGGAACGGAAGAAGATTCTAATAAATTAATTAATAGATATAAAACATATCTCCCAACAGCAAAAATTATTGGATTATCTGGACTTAACCATGAAGAATTATTATTCAGACATCCTGAAGAATGGGTTAATATGATAAAATCTTTATTAAATACTGGCTATTATAAATATAATAGTGACTCAATGTAATATTAATTATTTTGAAGCAAATAAAACATCCTGTATTTCATAGGCTAAATCTAAACTACTCAAGTTTTCTCCAAACTGAAACCATAATTGAAATGATGTTAATACATAGGATGCATAATGATAACATATATAATCATTTGAAATATTAAATTTACTTTTAAATCCAGTATGTTCCAAATAAGAAGAACACTCTTCAACTAAAATATTCTTTATATTTGCAGAGAAATCAGTAGTCTCAGTATGTACACTTAGCAATGCTTGTATAGTTATCTTCTTATTTTTGAAGTAGTTAAGCATACTAGAGCCTATAGAAACAAATTCTTGAGAATTTTCAAAATTAAATCTATTTTGGATGTATGGCTTCAATTCCATTAAAATTTCTTCAACCATTTTAGTAAGAAGATCATATTTATCATAATAATGATCATAAAAAGTTGAACGACCAATTAGAGCTTTATCACAAATATTTTGAACTGTAATTTCTTTAAAACTTTTTTCAAGTAATAATTGGGAAAAAGTTCTTTTTATATTTTCACATGTCTTTAATATTCTTAAGTCTGTTTTGTTTTTCATAAAAAAATCCTCCAGAGTCCTATTGAAAGTTATAGTACTATTTTACTATATTTATTTACCACGCAAAACCCAACAGGACCCAATCTAGTAAAAAAACGTAAGATAACTTACATTTTTAATAAATTGTGTAGGATATCTTGCAAAGGATAAATAGATTAACTGTTCAAATGATAACTCTTATCATCTATACTAATATCATAAAGTACATTCATGGTAAGAAGGAGTGATTAATAATGTTTTATCAATTTGTAGAAAATAAACAATTCAATTTTCAAATCAATCGTTTTTTAGGAAAATTCTATACTGATCCTAAGATTAAGAGAGAGATTGATTCTATTTTGCCTAAGTTAATAGATACAGATATTTGGTATGAATCATTGAGAAAGTTAGCTGAGAAAAGTGAGTCAGAAGGAGAATTTGAACTGGCAACAGCTTGCTTTCAAGCTGGTGGCTTTTATCTTAGGGAAGATAATGAAAACCAAATATATATGTATAATAAATTCAAAGAAAATTTCTATAAATCTTATAATGATTTATCTCTAGAGCATTTCAAAATTCCATATGAAAATTCATTTTTACCAGCAGTACGTGTGAAGTTTGAAAATTCATATAAAACTTTATTAATTCATGGTGGATATGATTCATATTTAGAAGAATTAATCCCACATTTAACTCACTTTAAAGATCTAGGTTATGATGTTATAGCATTTGAAAAGAGAATAAAGGAAGTGATTTGTTTTGATATTTTTTATTGTGGTATGGATGCTATAGCCATGTCTAATAAATCAATGAAATTTGAATTGGAAAGTTTACTTGATAAAAATGAAAAAGATAAAATAAATGAATTTATTTCTGTAAAGATGGAAGAAGATATTGATTTTAATTGGAAATTCTCTAAAGGAATGGACAATACTGGCACAGAAACACCATATGATTTTCTTAAAGCTATTCAGCTTCATACACTAGCAGGTATAGAGCAAATGATAGATCAAGATTTATTACTTTTAGCTGGAGAGGAGGATCAGTATGTTCCAATAGAAGCAATGTCTTTATTAGAAAATAATTTAGTGAATGCAAAATCTATAACAAAGAAAATTTTTACTAAAAAAACAGGAGGAGAACAACACTGTCAAGGAGGAAGAATGGATTTAGCTTTTGATGAAATTAAAAAATTTCTTAAAAGATAGAAATATATAAATTTCTTGATTTTTCCATACACAGAATATTAAAATAAATGTTAGGAGATAGATTAAGATGAATGAGATAAATGTTATTGTTTGGTTATTACCTATTTTGTTTATACTTCATGATTTTGAAGAAATTATCATGATTAAAGCATGGAGAAAAAGATATAAAAATTATTTAGATACTTGTAAAATGCGAAAAAAACCTTATCAAGATTTTCAAAGTACAGCTGAATTTTCTATTGGAGTTGAAATAATATTTGTTATTTTTCTCATTATAACAGTATTTACAGTTATTTTTAACAATTACTATGTATGGTATGGATTTTTGTTTACTTTTACAGCCCACTTTATTGTAGCTCATTTCAATTTGTGTTATAGATTTAAACATTATGTTCCAGGAGTTGTAACTTCAATTTTATTTTTACCTTTAACTATATATCTCTTATTCAAAGCTACAATATTATTAAAATTCAATTTATATCAAATAATTGTATCATGTATTTTTACTGGTATAATTGGATATTTAATTGTTATATTTCTTAAGAGTATAGAAAAGTATTTTGAAAAATTATTAATAAAATTTGCAAATAAATGAAACAGTTTAATTCTAAATTAATGATAAAAGGAGGACTAGTAAATGGACTATGTTATAGCTAATACAAAAAAAGGCAAAATAAGAGGTTTTAAGAAAGGTGGGATAAATATATGGAGAGGAATACCATATGCTCTTCCTCCAATTGGTAAATTAAGATATAAATCTCCTGTAGAAGTGCCCAAATTTGAAAAAATCCATGATGCATTAGAATTTGGACCTATATCATTTCAAAGAGGCCCATCACCAATTATATTTAAAGACCTACCTGAAAGTGAAGATTGTCTTTATTTAAATGTTATGTCCCCAGATGATAAAAAAGATAAAAAACCAGTAATCTTTTGGATACATGGTGGAGCTTTCTTAAATGGTTCAGGTAGTATGCCAATTTATGATGGAACTAACTTTGTAAAAAATGGTGATATAGTCGTTGTTACAATTAACTATCGTCTTGGACCATTTGGATTTTTAAAGTTATCTCAGTTCGGAAATGGATATGAAGATAACTTAGGCTTATTGGATCAGATAGCAGCTCTAAAATGGGTAAAAGAAAATATTGAAGCTTTTGGTGGAGATCAAGATAACATTACTATAATGGGTGAATCAGCTGGAGCAAAAAGTGTAAATTGCTTACTTGCCAGTCCTAAAGTAAATAAATTGTTTTCAAAAGCAATACTTCAAAGTGGAAATTTGAATGGAGTACTAAGTGAAGGAACAGCTACAAATATAGGTTTGAATTTTATCAAAAAGTTAAACATAGATGAAAGTAATATTGAAAATTTAGAAAGAGTGCCTATTGCAGAAATTATGAAAGCTGCAGATGAATTAGAAAAAGAATTTACAGGAAGAGTAGGAGAACATATTTTTCAGCCATTTTTAGATGAGAAGCTTTTTCTTGAACCATTAAAAGCAGCCAAACAAGGTGTAGCTAGAGAAATTCCAATTTTGATAGGTACAAATCATGATGAAGGATGGCTTTTTAGTAAAGAAAAAGAAAAAGCAGAATTTATTACTGACACTATCTTTTGGAAAGGTTCTGTGCATTTAGCAGAAAGTCAAAGTAAATTTGTGCCGGTTTATATGTATCGTTTTGACTATACAATATCAAATCATCCAATGTTTTCAAAATCAATACATGCTTTAGAAATTCCATTTGTATTTAATAATTTGAAAAGTTTTAATTTAGAATCAGAAAAAAATAAAATTTTAGCTGGTAAAATGCAAAAGCTTTGGATTTCTTTTGTTAAAACAGGAAAACCAGAACTAGAAGATATTAAATGGCCAACTTATGATAGTATAAATCGTTCAACTTTAATTTTAAATAATGAAATAACCGTTGTTAATGACCCAGAAAAAGAAAAGTGAAAAAGACTGTTTGATTGAAAAATCTGATGAAGAATAGCAGTTTTCTTTTCTACATTGCTAAAATGTTCTAAAAAAGATGTTTATGTAAATTAGAATATTATTTTCATATATGCTATACTAAATCCATAAATGATTTATGCTGTAGGAGGGGAGTAAAACGAAATTACTAAGACATATAAATAAAGTTCCTGCAGGAACAATGATAGTGCCATTATTTGTAGCTGCTATTTTAAATACATTTTGTCCTTGGATTTTAAGGATAGGTAGTTATAGCCAAGCTTTAATTTCTGATGATGGATTAAAAGTAATGATGCTTTTAACTTTATTATTTACAGGAACTCAGATGAGAGTAAGTGATATACCAGAGGCTTTAAAACGTGGTGGAAGCCATGTCTTATTTAAATATTTAGCAGGAGCAGCTGTTTATATTTGCATATTCCATTATTTTGGTTATAATGGAATGCTTGGTGTATGTAGTTTAGCTATTCTATGTGCATTGACTAATAACAATGGAAGTTTATACATGGGATTAATGGAGAGTTATGGAGACCATGCTGACCTTGTTGCAAGGTCGATGTTTAATTTGAATTCTGGTCCTATGTTATCTTTGGTTACTATAGGTGTTTCAGGAGCTAGTAGTATTCAATATCAAGAGTACATAACTATTTTGTTACCATTATGTATAGGTATTTTACTATCAACAATTGATGAAGAAATAAGGGAAGCAAGCAAAAAAGGAAATGCTATAATTTTACCAGTAATGGGGTTTGTTTTAGGTGCTAACATTGACCTTTCTAAAGTTTTAGAAGGGGGATTTAGTGGTGTTTTTCTTTTTGTTATTGTAATGGTTGTTACAGGTCCTATTGCATTGATTGTAGACAGGCTGTTATTAAAACGACCAGGCTATGGAGGGATTGCAACTGTTTCTGTTGCAGGTAATACAATTGCAGTACCTGCAATTATTGGACAAATGGTGCCAGAGTTTTATCCTTATGTAAAGATAGCAACAATACAGATATCATGTGCAGCTATCTTATCAGCTATTTTTTGTCCATTTATTGTACGATGGATTGCCAAACGATATGGGTGCCCAAAATATGAAGAGAATTTTGGACACAATAAAGAACAAATAGCATAGAAATTGAACATAGTTTATAGTAAATTGAGAGAATTACTTAAAAATGCAAAATAGAATAATAGCAAAATTTTTTAATTATAGTTAGCAATAAGATATATCATTGTTCAAACAATACTCAACCTAAAAGGATACAAAGAGCTAAAGTGGTGTGAAATTCATTATTTTTAATATTGAATTTTATATCACTTTTTTTAGATGCTCTTTAGCTTTACATTTTAAAAGATATAATGGAAAATATATATATGGATTTTTAGAGAAGTTAGGAAAAGGGCATAAGTTATACATTCACATTAAGATAAATAATTTAAAAAGTTATAAGTAGTATATTGACTAACCCCCAAGGGACTAGATTAATATATAGGTGAGGTGATGGTATGTTAATAAATGAAGCTTGCAGTTTAACAGGATTAACAAAGAAAGCTATTTCTTATTATGAAAAACAAGGTCTGATAAAATCTCAAAAAGGTAGTAATGGATATAGAGAATATTTAGAGCAAGATATTGCAACATTAAATGAGATTTCATTATATAGGAAGCTAGATATATCAATCAAAGATATTAAGAGAATAATTAATAGCAAAGATAAAAAAATAATGCTTAGTAAAATTATGGAAGGGAAGCGTAAGAAAGAAATAGAAATAAAGATGCAAGAAACATACTTAGAGAAAATGATAAATATTGATCTTGATGACAAAGCTATAAAGAAATTGAATGAAGAAATTATTGAAACAGAAAAAAACAATGGTGATTTTATTAGAAGAGAATTAATTAGAGTTTTTCCAAGTGGTCTAGGAAAATATCTATCATATCATTTTGCACCATATCTTAATGAACCATTAGATACAGAAGAAAAATATAAGGCATGGATTGAAATAGTTCATTTTTTAGATAGTATTCCAGAGATAAAAATACCTAGAATCGTTGAAGTAGGATATAAAAATATAAGTGATGAAATGCATAAAAAAATCTTTGAGAATACAAGTAATGAGATAAATAAAATGCTAAATGCTAAAAAGACAGAATTGGAAATGTATAAGAAAAAGTTATTAGAGAATATAGATAAACAAAATGATGAGTCATTTATAAAGTTAATGAATCCATTTTATAAATTTAAAAAGCAGCTTAATAAGTTTTTTTGTAGTAGTGGATATTATGATATTTTTATTCCTAATATGAAGATATTAAGTTTGGAGTATAGAAAATATCATGGAAGAATTACAGAATTAAATGAATCAATAACAAAAGAATTAGGTATTAAATATGATGAAAACATGAGAATAGTTAGAATTGAAAATAGTGAAGAGAATATTAATAGAGTAAAATAAAAAATGGAAATTATAAATTTAGGAGAATAAAATGAGGGTAGGTATAGTAAGACATTTTAAAGTTGATTTAGAAGCTAAGAAAATGATGAATTCAGATGAATTTGAGGATTATGTAAATAACTATGATAATGCATCAGTTATAGAAAATGAAATTGATTTGAAAAATAATCAATGGGAAAAATGTTACTGCAGTGATTTAGAAAGAGCTATAATAACAGCTAAAAGTGTTTATGATAAAGAATTAGAGGTAACAGAGCTATTAAGAGAAGTTAAAATGTATCCAGTGAAAAAAATATCATTAAAAATGCCTAATTTCTTTTGGAGTATTTCTTCAAGAATCGCATGGAAGATAAATCATAAGTCCCAGTTAGAAACATATTATAATACACGAAAAAGGGCAAAAGAATTTTTAAACCAGCTAGATTTAAATAGTGAAAAAAATATATTAATAATATCCCATGGATTTTTTTTAAATACTTTTATTAATGAACTTAAACTTCTAGGTTTTAAAGGAAAGGTACCTAAGAAAATGAAAAATGGATATTTGTATGTACTTGAAAAATAATAGAAATGAAAAGTGTATTTTCATTACAATGTAAGTTATGGGTATAACTCGTAATATTTTTAAAGTGAGTAGGTGTATTATGGAAAATATGAAATTATTAGAAATTGAAGAACAGATTATTGCTGAATGTGTTGATTTATTTATTGAGACATTTACTAAAGAACCATGGAATGATGTTTATGAATCAAGAGATCAAGTAGTGGAATTTTTAAATAACTTTCTTAAGAATAATAACTTTTTAGGATATGTTGCTATTGTAAATAAAAAAATTGTTGCTTTAAGTATTGGCATGAAAAAACCTTGGATCAAAGGAATTGAATATTACATTGATCAATTTTGTGTTTGCTATGAATTACAAGGGCAGGGCATTGGAAGTGACTTTTTAAAAGAGATAGAAGAAGATATCAAAAAACAAGGATTGAATGGAATTATATTAAATACAGAAAAAGGATATCCTTCAGAAAAGTTTTATCTAAAAAATGGATTTAAAACAATTGATGAATTAATAGTTCTTGCAAAATAATAAATCTATTTTATTAACTTATATGAGAAACAATATCAGTTGTGATATAATAAACTCAAAGACATTTTTATATCAGAGGAGGAGGTCTAGTTATGCTTGAATATAAATTTGATACACAGTTATTGATTGAGGGAGAGAAGCTTTCAGAAGATGAAATCAATAAGTATATTACTGAAAACATAGAAGGTGATTCATTACTTGCAGTTGGAGATGAGGAATTAATAAAAATACATTTTCATACAAATACTCCATGGAAAGTACTTGAATATTGTGCTTCATTAGGAGATATTCATGATGTTGTTATAGAAAATATGGAACGTCAAGCAAAGGGCCTTAAAGGTTAAATATTAAGGAGACAAGTCTAAGATTTATTCTTATGATTACAATAAAACTTCTAGTTTAGGTTATGGTCAAAAGACTTTATATTAACTAGAGGTTTTTATTTGATATAAATTAAAAATAATCTCTATTTAGATGAAGATATAAGAAAAAATATAAATGGTTTAGAATGGAAAAGGTGATATAATGTTTATGAAAGTATTTATTTTGCTTAGAATAAGTATTAGAAAATTGAAATATACTAAAAAATAATTAAAGGTTCCATAAGTGAGGAGGAAAGATAAATGAATTTTCATTCATCAGATTTAAAGCCATATTGCCCTCTTGGAATTATAACTCTAGAAAGTTGTAAAGATATAGGGGAGAAGATTAATAAACATATAGTTACTAAAAGAAATAAAAGAATAGAAGAAGCGGTTGAAAAAAGTCATGATATACCAGATTCTTATATTGTGCCTATAAATGAAGTTCGTTTTAATAATGGAGAAGGTAAGGTTAAAATTGAAGAGACAGTAAGGGGAAAAGATATATATATATTATGTGATGTTAGTAACTATAGTTGTACTTATGAAATGTTTGGAATTACAACTCATAAGGGGCCTGATGAACATTTTCAAGATATAAAAAGAGTCTTATCTGCTATTGGTGGAAAAGCTAATCGAATTACTGTAATTATGCCTTTACTTTATGAAGCGAGACAACATAAACGTAAAGGAAGAGAATCTTTAGATTGTGCTATTGCACTTCAAGAATTAGAAAGATTGGGGGTAAAGGCAATTTTATCCTTTGATGTTCATGATCCAACTATTCAAAATGCAATTCCATTAATATCTTTTGAAAATCTTTACCCTACATATGCAATTGTTAAAGCTCTTATTAAACAAGAGAAAGATCTATTAATAAATAAATCTGAAATGTTAGTTATTAGTCCTGATACAGGAGCAATGGATAGAGCTATATATTATTCAAGTGTATTAGGCCTTGATGTAGGTTTGTTTTATAAAAGAAGAGATCATTCCATAATTGTAAAAGGGAAAAATCCTATAATTCAACATGAATATATTGGTAGAAATATTGAAGGGAAAAATGTATTGATAGTAGATGATATGATAGCATCTGGAGAATCAGTGTTTGATATAGCTTTAGAACTTAAAAAAAGAAAAGCAAAAAGTATATATGTTGCAACAACCTTTGCTTTCTTTACAGAAGGTATAGATAAATTTCAAAAGTTCTATGATGATGGAATAATTAAAAAAGTTTATTCCACTAATTTAAATTATATCCCTGAGAAAATCAAAAATGCAGAATGGTTTCATGAAGTAGATTTATCAGAGTTTATTGCTAAGATAATAGATAATCTTAATTATGATAAATCTATATCTCCATTATTGGATGCTACAAAAGGAATACATGATTTAGTAAAACAATTATAATAGCCCTTTTATTTGAACCCCATTAAAGTTTTAATTTTATCTGAATTTTCTTTTGAAGTTAGTTTTTCCAAAAGGATAAATGCCACATCAAATGCTGTTGAAGGATTATAAGATGTAATTATATTTTTATCAACAACAATAGGTTGCTTTGAAATAACATTAGCACCAAATTGAGATAATTGCTTTTGTCTTATTCCCAAATTATATGTTGTGGCATTTCTTCCAACTAGTATTCCACTTTTTCCAATAGGTAATGCACCAACACAAATAGAAGCAATGAGTTTTCCGGCTTTATGAAATTCTCTGATTATATTCAAGAAATCTTCACTATATGCATCTTCATAAAACCCTGATTCTTCAAATCCTCCTGGTATAGCAAGGGCATGAAAATCTTGAACATTAACATCTTTTAAAATTATTTCAGGAATTACAGTGAAATTAAATGTACATTTTAATTTTTCTCTTAATCCTACTGTAATTAATCTTGTAGTTCCATCACCATCAGTTTCATTCCAACCAAAAACATCTGTAAACACGCTTGCTTCTACAGCTTCAAAGCCATTAGAAAGAAGTAATAATACTTTTTTCATATATAACATCTCCTTATAATGAGTAAATTTCTAAGAATTACTTTTCTTAATTATAATTCCATTTACACTATCAGTAAAATTGAAATAAATGAAGTAAATAATCGAAGAATATGATATGATTGAGTTACAGATTATAGATATTAAGGGATGATGAGGATGGAAATTAGACACTTACTAACTTTTATAACAATAGTTGAACTTGGAGGATTTACAAAAGCAGCAAATAACTTAGGATATGCACAGTCTACAATAACATCTCATATTCAAATTTTAGAGAATGAATTAGGAGAAGCATTATTTGATAGGTTAGGTAAAAAAGTTGTTTTGACAAGTGTTGGTAAATCATTAGTTCCACATGCTAAACAAATCCTTAAATCCTATAAAGAAATTAAAAATTTAACATCACAGCAAGATGAGGTATATGGTGATTTAATTATTGGAGCAGGAGAATCACTATCCATATATAGATTAGGAAAAATCCTAAAAGAATATAAAGAGAAGTTTCCTAAAGTAAATATAATTTTAAGAAATTCAATTTGTAGTGATTTAAGGAATAAGTTACATAAGGGAGAGGTAGATCTTATATTTACTATTGAGCCTGAAATAAGTGATACAGATTTAGTTGTCAAAAATTTAAAGGAAGAAACTGTAGGAATAGTTTCCTCACCAGATGCAAACTTAGAATTTTTGATAGATGGAGTTGAAAATGTTCAAGCTAATGAAAGTATCATATTCAGCGAAGTAGGATGTAGTGTTAGGATAGCTTTTGAAAAATACTTAAGAGAGAAAAAAATAAAATATGTAAATCCTATTGAGTTTTCAAGTATAGAAGCTATTAAAAAGTATGTGATAAATGGACTGGGAATTTCATTTTTACCTCTTTATATAGTTAAAAATGAAATTGATGAAGGAAGTCTTAAGATGATAGAAGTATCAGAACCATTTGGAAAATTTAAAACTCAACTTGTATACCATAAGAATAAAAGTATATCAAAATCTATGAGTAAATTTATAGAGATTGTATTGAAAGATTCAAATAATTGGATATAAATTATTTTAATTTTCTATAGATTCTTAATTTCTCTTATGTATAGATGTGTGTCTTATGATATAATAAACAGTACCTTGAATAAAGGCAAATAAGATAAGTAAAGTAGGAGATAAAATGAGAAACTTACAATTAGAAAAATCAGTGAAAAAGCTAGATAGAGAAATAGAGGCCCTTAAAATTGCAAAGAAGTATTTATCAAATCATGCTGAAATAGAAGAGGTAAGGGAATTTTTAAATAGAGAAAGGCAAGCTCTTGCTGATGAACTGTATTTTGAAGATGCAAAAAGTAATATTGAGGTAAAAAATCTTGTGTCAGAACTTATAGGTAAAAATCTAGAGAAGGAAGAACAAAAAAAGCTATTAGAAGAGATTAAAGAGATTTATGGTAGACAACTTCCTAATGCATCTAAAGAAAGTACTGGATTAAATGCTTGGTTAAATAAAATAGAAGTGAAATTTAAATGGATTGAAAATGATGATTCTGATTGGTCAACATTAGTTATTGAATCTTTATAAATGTTAATGGAAGTGAATTTTTACTTCCATTAAATTTTTGCATTAATTTGTAATTTGGTTTAACAAAAATGATTTTCATATTTTTTGAATTTAAGAAGAAATTAAGGTTTTTTGAAAATATTATGATGTAATTTTATTTAGGAAATAGTATAATTGGAATGTAATGCAAATTAACTATATAACGATTAAGAAGTAGGTGGATTAATGAAAAAAAGTTTAAAAATAGCTATAATATGTGGTGGTTTATTAACTGTGTCACTAATTGGTGGGGGAATATATTATGTTTTAAATAATTCTAGCAAGCCAAGTGATGTTTTGAACAAGTATGTAAGTCTTTTAAATGATAAAGATTATGAAGGGATGTATAGCTTAATTTCTTCTGATAGCAATATATCTAAAGAAGATTTTGTTAAAAGGAACAAGAATATATATGAAGGAATTGGGGCTAGTGATATAAATGTCACTATAAGTGATACTAAAAAAACAATTAGTGAAGCAACAATTAATTATGATTCTACCTTAAACTCAATAGCTGGAGAAATTAATTTTTCAAATTCTTTAGAATTAAAAAAGGATAATGGAAAAGATTTTAAGATAGTTTGGAATTCAAAAGCTATTTTCCCAGAGCTCCAAGATGATTATAAGGTGATACCAACTACAAGTAAAGGAAAAAGAGGAAGTATATTAGATAGAAATGGAGCTTCTCTTGCAATGGATGGTAAAGCTGCAGATATTGGGCTTGTACCAGGTAAAATTACAAATAAAGAAGATGCGGTAAATAAAATTGCATCTATCCTTCAAATACCAGCTAAAGATATTAATGATAAATTAAATGCTTCATATGTAAAAAGTGATACTTTTGTAGAACTTAAAGTGATTTCTAAAGATGATTCAAGAAAGCAATCACTTTTACAAATACCAGGTGTAAAAATAAATGATAAAGATTCAAGAATATATCCATTTGGTGCGCAAGCTTCACATCTAACAGGATATGTACACAATATAAATGCTGATGAACTTGAAGAGAACAAGGGCAAAAATTACAATGATAATTCTATCATAGGAGCATCAGGTTTAGAAAAGATTTATGAAGATAAACTAAGAAGCAATGATGGGGCAGAAATTAATATACTTGATAATAAAGGAAATAAAGTATCTACAGTTGCATCAAAAAAAGCTGAAGATGGTAAAGATATAAAAGTTACTATAGATAGCAATCTTCAAAGTACTATGTATGCGGATATAGCTAATGATAAAGGTGCAGCTGTAGCTATGAATCCAAATACTGGAGAGGTTTTAGCTTTAATAAGTACACCAAGTTATGATCCTAATGATTTTGTATTAGGTATTTCTCAAGATAAATGGAATAGTTTAAATAATGATCCAAAGAAACCAATGTATAATAGATTCAAAAGTACTGCAGCTCCAGGTTCAACATTTAAGCCAATAACAGGTGTAATTGGCCTTGATACTAAAACTTTAGATCCAAATCAAGATAAAAATATTAGTGGATTATCTTGGCAAAAAGATAGCAGCTGGGGTAGTTACTCAGTTACAAGAGTTCATGAATATTCAGGAGGATCAAATCTTCAAAATGCTTTAGTTTATTCAGATAATATATACTTTGCACAAGCTGCATTAGATATAGGAAAGGATAAATTTATTGATAAAATAAAGAGTTTTGGCTTTGATGAAGATGTTCCATTTGACTTCGGTTTAACTAAGTCTCAATATTCTTCAGATGGTAAGATAGATAAAGATGTACAACTTGCAGATAGTGGTTATGGGCAAGCAGAAATGCTTGTAAATCCTGTACATCTAGCATCAATGTATAGTATGTTTGTTAATAACGGAAGTATGGTAAAACCAACACTACTATATCAAGATAAGCCAACAGGTGAGATGTGGAAGTCAAATGTAGTTTCAAAAGAAGCTGCAAGTACAATTTTAAATGACATGGTTCAAGTTGTTGAAAATCCTAATGGTACTGGGCATGCAGCACAAATACCAGGAGTAACTATAGCAGGTAAAACAGGAACCGCTGAAATAAAAGCTTCTCAAGATGATAAGACTGGTACTGAAATAGGTTGGTTTGGAGCAATTACAACTAATAAAACTAACAATGTTCTAGTTATAGAAATGGTTGAAGATGTTAAAGATAGAGGCTCAAGTGGATATGTAGTTCCAAAGGTTAAAAATGCATTACTTACAGCAAAATAATTATTATATTTATTCTCCAACATCATTTTAGGTGTTGGAGATTTTTTTGTGCAAATTGCATTTCATTTCGTGACTTTCGGTACTATTAATAAATTAAAAAAGCGTTTAAAATTAAATTATTAAGTAAAGAGAGTACCTAGGGGGATTTATGGAAGTATGGGAAATGGGCTATGAGGATTTTCAAATGCCAAAAGAGTTGATCTTAGAAAGTTTGGTTAATAATAAGAAAGGGCTTACATTAAGCTTATCTGATTATTATGATGAAAATAGGACATTAGATATTTTCTTTAAATATGGAGCAGTAGCATATAGATGCTTTAATGAAGGGGAATATTTAAGAACTTTCAATTATTTAAATGGTACATATGGCAGTGATTTTTTAAGTAAATGTAAGATTTTCAAAGTTGAAAATTCACGTTTTATGAATTGTCTAAAAGAGGAAAGTGTAGGTTTATTTGATTGTAAATCAGAAGGCTGTGAACAATATGTCATTTTTACAGTTAATGAGGTTATAGAAGTAATAGCTTATAATAAACCTGAAATAATAATTTAATACATATAATTAATATAGTAAAAAAACAAAAGGAATTTCTAATTTTAAATCCTTTTGTTTTTTATTTTTGTATGTAAGATTAATTTATTATGTAAATTTAAAGAGATGACTAGATTTATTAATATATTATTAATGCTATAATTGTAAGGGACAATATTTCACAATAATATAAACGAATGGAGAAACCTATGAAAATACAATTCAAATATTTAATTTCATTTATTATTCTATTTATCATTGAAACACTCATCGCTCTTTTTGTGCACGACACTATAATCAGACCTTATATTGGAGATATTCTAGTTGTTATATTACTATATACGTTTATTAAAATGTTTGTTGTTAAACGAATGAAATTTTTGCCAATATATATATTCATTTTTGCAGCAGCTGTAGAATTAGCTCAATATTTTCATATTGTAAATTTACTGCATCTACAAAATAATAGAGTAATGGCAGTTATTATTGGAAGTTCATTTGATATAAAAGATATTTTATGTTATTTAATAGGTAGCATACTTTTGATTGTATGGGAAAAATTTATATGTAAATAATAGTGAGAGAGAATTATGAAGAGATTAAAATATATTTTAAAAGTGATTACTGTAATGATAGGAATATTAATATTAGGAATCTTGATATCCTTTATTAATAATAAAATACATTTATCAAAGGAGAAAAAATTATTTCAACCATTGGGACAAATGGTTGAAGTTAATGGTCATAAAATGAACGTGTATGTGGAAGGAAGTGGAGAAGAAACCCTTGTTTTCATGTCTGGCGGTGGTACAAGCTCTCCTGTATTGGATTTTAAATCACTATATTCATTATTAAGTGATAAATATAGAATTATTGTAGTTGAAAAAGCTGGTTATGGATTTAGTGATATCACAAGCTCAAAAAGAGATATTGATACTATTTTATCAGAAACTAGAGAATCTATATCAAAGGTTGGAATAAAAGGTCCATATATTTTATGTCCTCACTCTATGTCAGGAATTGAAGCATTGTATTGGGCGCAGAAATATCCTAAAGAGATAAAAGCTATAATAGGATTAGATATGTCTGTTCCAGCTTCATATAATGAATATGAAGTAAATATACCTATTATTGAATTAGGTTCATTTGCTAACAATATAGGATTAACAAGATTAATTCCAAGTCTTTCTGAAAGTGATGCAATAAAATATGGAACTTTAAGTGAAGATGAAAAGAAATTGTATAAAATAATTTTTTATCGCAGAACAGCTACTAAAAATATGATAAATGAAGTTAAAGAAATCAAATGCAAAAGAGGTAGAGGAAAATGGAATTCCAAATATACCTATTCTTATATTTTCTTCAAATGGTGTAGGTACAGGTTGGGATAAAAATAAATGGAGAAGTTTTCAAAATGATTATATAAAAAATTTAAAAAATGGTAAATTGATTGAATTAGATTGTACACATTATGTACATGATATTGAATACACTAAAATAGCCAAAGAGATAGACAAATTTATAGCTAATCAAAATAAAGATGACACTAGGAATTTCTAGTGTCATCTTTATTTTGTAAAGTAGATTTCTATGTTAAAAAATAGACTGAATTCAATATATATACATTTAACTGTATTTTAACTATTTCCTAATACTAATGTGTATTTAAATCCTTTACTATATAATAGGCAAAGAAATTAATTATTAAGGGACAATCAAAAAAATAACAAGTCAATCCACCAGACTATTTTCCATCATCCTGTGTCAGCAGATTGCCCTAATAGCCCGCTATGAGACCAATCTACTTCCTTGACTGATGAAAAATATTCATGGCAAATTTGGACTTGTTATTTATTTTCATGTCCCTAAAATTGTGTTTTTAGAAAGGATAAAAATAGAATGAATTATAAAAAGAAGATTATTCCATTAATTTTAGCTACTACTATAATACAAACTTATATGACACAAAGTACTTTAGCAAACACACTTACAGATCCTCATCCAGGGGTATACGGATATTATGTAGATACATGGAAAGATAACACAACATCAAATATGATGCCAGCTACTAATCCAGCAATAGGAGTACTTTCAGAATATCTTAAACTTTGGACTCCAGGAAGCACATGGAATAATGGTACTGTACTTAATTCTTTAGTTCATAATGCTAATATACAAAAATCAATAGATATAACAAAAAATCGTACTGATGCTGAATCACATCAAACCTATCTTGATGATCGTAGAGATCAAAATTATAGCATTACAGATGGTCTGGGTAAATACACTAATGCTTTTCGTGATGGAACAAATGCAGGAACAACAATACCAGATGAAATACCTAAAGATGCAACTGAAAAAAAATATGATGATAAAGGAAATAATAATGGAAATTGGGCAGACACTGAATCTAATCTTGGTAGTATGGTTAACTTAATAAATACTATGAGAAATACTTCTGCATCAACTACATCAGCTAAAAATTACTTCCAATATCAACGTCCTTGGCGCTGGAGTAATGAAGTACAAGTACTTCCAACACTTGTTCCTGCAAAAAGTACTACTCCAGAAAAAGATGGAGGGTTTCCTAGTGGACATACAAATGCAGCAACTATAGCAGCTATAGGTTTAGCTTATGCAACACCTGAACGTTTTCAAGAAATGCTTACACGTGCCTCTGAACTTGGAAATAACAGAATAGTAGCAGGGATGCATTCATCACTTGATGTAATTGGAGGACGTGTAATGGCTACTGCAATTGCAACTGCAGCTTTAAATAATCCTAATAACCAAAGTTTAAAAGAAGCAGCTTATAATGATGCTCATACAAAACTTCTTACTCAAAATGGAACATCTATTGATAGATTTAGTAATTATAGTGAAAATAGGAAAAATTATAACTATAGATTAACATATAATTTCCCCCAAATAGGAAGTTCTAATACTCCTATGAAAGTTCCAAAGGGAGCAGAAGTTTTATTAGAAACAAGACTTCCATATCTTGATGGTACTCAGCGTCGTGAAGTTCTCTATACAACAGGAATTAAATCAGGTTATCCAGTGATTGATGATGCAGAAGGATATGGAAGACTTAATCTTTTTGCAGCAGCAGATGGGTATGGAGCATTACTTAATAATGTAGAAGTAAATATGGATGCTTCAAAGGGCGGATTTAATGCTATGGATAGCTGGCGCAATGATATATACGGAACAGGGAGTTTAACTAAAAAAGGAACTGGAACACTAAAACTTGTAGGTAATAATACTTACACAGGAGGAACAGAAATTAACAATGGTACAATTGAAGCAGATTCTATTACAGCTTTTGGAACTGGAAAACTTATTAATAATGGAGGGAGAGTAACAGAAAATGTATCTGGTCAAGTTATTATAGGGAATGAATATGCTCAATCTGAAAATAGTACATTAGAATTAAATGTTAGTAGCAATGTAGATATATTAAAGATTGAGGATAAAGCCAAATTTGGAGGAATATTAAAACTTAATTTTTCAAATGGATATGTTCCTACTGATGGGGCTACTATTATATCATATAACAAAGGATTAAAAAGTGGTGAGTTTTCTTCAATTGCAGCAACAGGATTACCTAAGGGGTATACTATATCTCTAGTGTATAATGATGATAATGTCAGTTTAAAAGTAAATAATGTACAAGTTAGAAAGGTTAATTCAATCACTGTTAGTGGAGAAAATGGTATTGATTCAATAACTACAAATGCTGGGAGATTACAAATGAGAGTTAATGTAAACCCAGAGAATGCTGATAATAAGTCAGTTACTTGGAGTGTTTCTGGTATAGATGGAAAGCCTACAGATATAGCAAAAATAGATGATTCAGGGATTTTAACAGCAGAAAAGAATGGTAGTGTAAATGTAGTGGCTGCTGCAAAGGATGGTTCAGGTATAACTGGCCAAGTTACTATTGTAATATCTGGGCAAATAGAAAAATCTATTACTCCTGATCAAGAAACAGATAAAAGTAAAAAAACTTCTGAAAATGAGAATAGTACAAAGGATATACCTAGAACAGGTAATGATATAGGTGTGAGTTTATTTTCTACAGTTGGATTATTATTTATCAGTGCAACATTAATAATTATTTCTAAAAGAAAGAGAAGACTAGAAAGAAGTGAATAGTAAGTAGGAAAATTTTAAAGAAATAGGTGAATTCTAAAAACTAGTTCTTTAAATTTACCTGATGTTTTACTCATATAATGCTTTAAATGAATTTGTTGAGGAAAGTGAAATACGTAAAAATTATTCAGGCATACTTGCTCCACTAAGAAAGCGATCTGAATGGAATACACGAATACCATTTTGCAATAATGTTGTTTCAAGTTGTTGGCTGTCTTTGTCTTCTATAGAATCTAAAAGGATGCCCAATAGTGGAAGTGTTGGGAAAGTATTCAGTGATGATTTCAATTGTAGGAGGAACAATTTCTTATATGATTTTCATTCAAATGATATTTTGATTAGATGTTGGAATTGGTGAGCTTTATTATGAATTCTGGAACTATATTAGGTATTAAGAGTATTTTTAAAAGAACGGATAATTTAAGTCCGTTCTTTTCTATTCATCAGAACTATTTCTTACAAATTCTTTATAATTATTACCCCAATCTGTTAAAACATCAAAAATAGGTCTAAGGGTTTCACCCATATCACTTAGGCTATATTCCACTTTTATAGGAACTTCATCAGGATATACTGTGCGATTTATAATTTCATCGTCTTCTAAAGCGCGAAGATTTTCAGTTAATACTTTTTTACTGATATTTTCAATTCCATTAAGCAAATCAGTGAATCTTTGTGGGCCTGTCAATAAATTTCTTAAAATCAACAACTTCCACTTGTTACCTATTATGCCAACTGTAGTTGCTACAGGGCATTGAGGCAATTCTTTATCAACAACCATAGTAAATCTCCTTTCATATGTATGTTACAAAAAGGTAACAAGGGCACATTAAAGTGCCGTATTTACCTTTATAACTTATGCAATTATTATATAAACAGAGGCAAGATAAATCAACTTAAAGTTAAGTTTTTTTAAAAACCTCAGAAATTAACTAACATATGGAGGTGAATATAATGGCTAAAATTAGTATGTTAAATGCATGGACAGGAAACAGTGGATTCTTTGGAAGAAGAAGTGCTCAAAGTTATTTTAATTCTGGAAGAACTTCATTTTCAGTAAGTGGTGCTTGTGGTTCAGCTTGCGGGGCAGGTGATGATAAAACTCCAGATGAAAAACCAAGTTCTTGTGGTTCTGCATGTGGTGCTGGTGATAAATAATAACCAGTAAAAAAAGGAAATTTGGTATCCTTAATTTGAGCAAATATGAGTTTTGAATTGAGGATACCAAGTTTAAAAGAGTATGATGATGTATCTGTCAGTCTAGAGTTGACAGTTTATATAAATTTATTATTGCTAAGAAAGGTAAGTGAAGACTATGGAACAGTATTTTGCATTTCAATGGCATATCACAGATACTTGTGATCAGCGTTGTGAGCATTGTTACATTTTTTCAGAAAATAATAACATCCCTATTATTGAGATGTCTTATAAAAAAATAGAATCTGTATTTAAGAACTGCATGAATATGTGCAAAAAATTAAATCGAATCCCTTATTTCTATATTACAGGTGGTGATCCGATTTTACATAAAGATTTTTGGAAAATGCTTGAGATGTTCAAGTCTAATAATATTGATTTTGGAATACTTGGTAATCCATTTCATCTAAGTGATGAAGTTTGTAATAAATTAAAATACTATGGATGTGATAAATATCAGCTTTCTATTGATGGACTTAAGAACACACATGATTCTATAAGAAAGCCTGGGTCCTTTGAAACAACTATAGAGAAGATAAAATGTATTCGTAATGCTGGAATTAAGTGTGCAATCATGACAACTGTATCAAAGACAAATGTTTCAGAAATACCAGAAATAATTGATCTTGTAGTTGAAAATAATGTTGATATATTTGCTTTTGCTAGATACTGTCCTACAAGTCTTGAAAAAAGTACACACCTTGAACCAAATGAGTACAAGGAATTCCTTGAAATAGTATGGAAAAAGTTTGAAGAGTATAAGGATTCAGATACAAACTTTAATTTAAAAGATCATTTGTGGACATTATTTCTCTATGAAAAAGGACTATTTACTATACCAGAAGGTTTAGATGAAAATACAATCTATGATGGCTGTAATTGTGCAAATTGTCACATGACTATTTTACCTAATGGCAATGTTTATGCTTGCAGAAGAATGGAAAGTTTAATTGGAAATGCTTTCTCAGAAGATATGAAAGATATTTTTCTAGGTGAAAAGATGGATAAATATAGAGAATATGATAAGTTTGAGAAATGCTCAAAATGCAAATTATTAAGATTCTGTAGAGGGTGTCCAGCAGTAGCCTATGGGTATACACATAATTCTTATGCAGCTGATCCACAGTGTTGGAAAGAAATTTAAGTTTGTTAGTTAAAAAGGAGTGGAAATTAATATGAAGGCGGTTAAGCTTGAAAAAACTTGCAAGGCAGAGGAAATGATTATAAAAGATATACCTATTCCAGAAATTAAACCTGGATGGGTTCTTGTAAAAATAAAGGCATTTGGAATTAATCGTTCTGAAGTGATTTTTAGAAGTTATGAAGCAAATGCATCATATATTACACTACCAAGAATACCAGGGATAGAATGTGTTGGGGAAATAGTGAATCCATCAGATAGTAATTTTAAAACTGGACAACATATTGTAGCTCTAATGGGTGGAATGGGAAGAAGTTTTGATGGAAGTTATGCAGAATATGCTTTATTACCAGTTAGTCATGTATTTCAAGTAAATACAAACTTAAGTTGGACTGAAATGGCAGCAGTACCAGAAACATTCTTTACAGCCTATGGATCATTATTTGACTGTCTTCAGATTCAGTCAGAGGATATTATTCTAATTCATGCTGCCACCAGTGCATTGGGAATTGCAGCTATACAATTAGCAAAATCAGTGGGATGTACAGTAATTGGAACAACAAGAAAAGAAGAAAGGCTTGAATTCTTGAAAGAGATAGGAGCAGATTTCTCAATGTTAGATGATGGGACTCTATCAAAACAAATAAGAAATGTATTTCCTGAAGGACTTACAAAGGTTTTAGAATTAGTAGGGCCTACTGCCATAGAAGATACGTCTAAGTTATTAAAGAAACATGGAATTATATGTTCAACAGGACAGCTTGGAGGAAGTGCTTTACAAAGATTTGATGTGATTAAATCAATACCAAATGGAGTATATTTATCTTCCTTCTTTAGTAATTATCCAACACAAGAAATTATAGATGAAATATTTAATCATATAAAGAAATACAATTTGAAGCCACATATTTCAAAAGTGTTTACTTTAGATGAGATTGCAAAAGCACATTTATTGATGGAACAAAATAAGGCAAATGGAAAGATAGTTGTTTTAGTAAATTAATAGGAGAAAATAGTATGAATGATATTTTAGATATAGAAAAAATGAGATATACAGTACGTAGTTATAGTGATAAAAAATTAGAACAGGAAAAACTAGATAAAATATTAGAAGCAGGAAGGTGGGCACCTACAGCAGTTAATTACCAGCCGCAAAGAATTTTAGTGCTTAATAATGATGATACCCTTCAAAAAGTGAAAAAATTTACTACTTTTAATTATAACGAATATTATGCAAAGATTGCGAAAGAATGTAGTGATGATAAAAAGAGTAAAAATTCGTATCATTATAATGCGAGAACAGCTCTTTTAGTATGCTATGATAAGGAAGTTTGTTGGAAACATCCTGAAAACGGAGCATCAAGTGGTGAAGTTGATGCAACTATTGTAACAACACATATGATGTTAGAAGCAGCTGCTATTGGTGTGGGAAGTTCATGGATAAGCTATTTTGATAAAGATAAAGCTAAGAAACTTTTGGACTTACCTGAAAATATAGAACCTATTATTCTTTTGTTATTAGGATACCCAACAGAGGAAAGCAAACCAAACAATAAAATGTCAGGAAAAAGACTGCCAATTGAAAAGACAGTATTTTATAACCAGTATCATGAGGAATAGGTGGTATATATGAAAGATTATAATAACCGTATTAAAAAAGCAAGTGAAGCTTTAAAAAATGCAGAATACATTTTCATTGGGGCTGGTGCTGGATTATCAGATGCTGCAGGACTAAAGTATTCAGGAAAAAGATTTACTGATAAGTTTACTGATTTCATTGAAAAATATGATATGGAGGATTTATACACTTCGAGTTTTTATCTATTTGAAACTATGGAAGAAAAATGGGCTTATTGGGCTAGGCACATATCTCTTAATAGGTTTGAAACACCTGCTACAAAGCTTTATAAGAAATTGTACCAGTTAATAAATAAGAAGAAATATTTTGTCTTGACAACAAATGTTGAACATCAGTTTTGGAAAGCTGGATTTTCAGATGAAAAGATATTTGCAACACAGGGGGATTATGGATATATTCAATGTGCAATAGGATGTCATAAAAAGCTATATGATAATGAAATGCTTGTTCAAGATATGCTAATGCAGACAAGAGATTGTAAAATACCATCAGAGCTTGTCCCTAAGTGTCCAGTATGTGGTGGTGATATGGATGTAAATGTAAGAAAAGATAAGTATTTTATTCAAGATGAAGCTTGGGATAGAGCTTGTAATAATTATGGTTCTTTTCTAAAAGAGATTGAAGGTAAAAAGGTAGTATTTATGGAGCTTGGAGTAGGATTCAACACCCCTGGTATAATTCGTTATCCTTTTGAACAGATAACATATGCAAATTCAAATGCAACTCTTATAAGATTAAACAGAGACTATCCAGATGGACCAGATGAAAATAAAGATAAAACTATTGCATTTGATGAAGATATGATGAAAATAATAATCGATTTATTAATTTAAATATAATTTTAGAAAACGATAAAAAAATACATTTATGTTAAGCATGCATTAACATAATACAAAGGCAAATATAGAGGAGGCTACTTTGAGCGGTAATATTGGAATAAAGATTATTGATTACTTCACTAATAATATGGATACATATCTTGTTTCTATAAAAGAGCATATATTGATCAGTATTTTAGCATTGATTACTGCTATTATTATTGGGATTCCATGTGGATATGCCTGTATTAAATATAAAAAATATGAGAGATGGATTATGTCAATTTTTCAAGTACTGCGCATTGTTCCAAGTTTGGCTGTATTAATATTATTAATACCTATAATGGGTATAGGTATTAAGCCAGCTATGACAGCATTAGTACTATTAGCAGTTCCACCAATTATTATGAATACAGCGTCAGGATTAGAACAAGTACCATATTTTATGTTGGAAACTGCCTCTGCAGTAGGTATGACAGAGAGGCAAGTATTATTTAAGGTCAAATTTCCTTTAGCTATGCCTATGATTCTAACAGGAATAAAGATAGCCGCTATTGAGATTATTGCAAGTGCCACTTTAGCAGCTAAAATAGGAGGCGGGGGACTTGGAGAAATTATCTTTACTGGATTAGGCTTAAATCGAATTGATTTACTTTTAGTTGGTGGTATTTCTGTTGCACTACTTTCCATTGCAGCTAGACTATTACTTGATCTTATAGATAGATCTTTAATTAAACATAAATATTTAAGAAAGTAGGAAAAAACATGAATAAAAGAATAAAAAAGTTTGTGTCAGTAGTCACTGTTATGATGTCAGCACTATTTGTGACAGCATGCGGAAACCAAAAGAATGGTGAGAGTAATGATACAACTATTCGAGTTGGAACAAAAGATTTCACTGAAAATTTAATCGTTGGGGAATTGTATTCATTAGCATTAGAAGATGCAGGGTATAAGGTGGATAGAGTACCCAATATTGCTGGCTCTGTAATTCATTCATCTATTGTAAATGATGAAATTGATTTATACCCTGAATACACAGGAACAGGATTATTAACAGTTCTTAAAAAGGACTTAATTACAGATCCTGAGGAAGTTTACAAGACAGTTAAAGAAGGTTATGAAAATGAATTCAAAATTACATGGCTACAATATTCAAAGGCAAATGATGGTGCTGGGCTAGTTATTCGTACAGATATATCAAAAAAACTTGGTATTACAACAGTTTCAGATTTACAAAAACATGCTAGTGAACTTAGATTTGCATCACAAGGTGAGGTTGATCAAAGAGAAGATGGAATTCCAGCATTAGAAAAAGTATATGGAAAATTTAATTGGAAATCATCTAAAGTATATGATAATGGATTGAAATATGAAGTCCTAAGAAAAGATGAGGCAGATGTTGCTCCAGCATATACAACTGAAGGACAATTAGTTAATACAGATGAATTTACATTATTAGAAGATGACAAACATGTATGGCCACCATACAATTTAGCTCCAGTTATACAAGATAGTATACTAGAAAATCACCCTGATATTGCAGACATTTTAAATAAAATAAGTGAAAAGTTAGATACAAAAACAGTTACAGAATTAAATGCAAAAGTTGATGTGGATAAAGAGGATTATGAAAAGGTAGCAAAAGATTTTTATAATTCCATTAAATAGTTAATTTTTAAGGAGGTCAAAATGTCTCATATAGCAATAGAATTTAGTAATGTATGTAAAAAATTTAATAAATCAGAATGTAATGTGGTGGATAATGTAAGTCTTACAATTGAAGAAGGAGAATTTATAACTGTATTAGGTTCTTCAGGTTCAGGCAAAACTACATTATTAAAGATGATTAATCGTTTATATGAGCCTAATGAAGGAAAAATAATGCTATTTGGGGAAGAAATCAAATCTGTAGATGTGGTTAATCTTAGAAGAAGTATAGGCTATGTAATTCAACAAGTTGGACTTTTTCCACATATGACAATAGCTGAAAATATCGCCACTGTACCAAAACTATTAAAATGGAGTAAAGAAAAAATTGATGCAAGAGTAGAAGATTTGTTATTTCTTGTAGGACTAAATCCTAAGGAATTTAAAAAGAGATTTCCATCACAGTTATCTGGAGGACAACAACAAAGGATTGGACTGGCTAGAGCATTGGCAATTGATCCTAAAATAATGCTTTTAGATGAACCCTTTGGAGCAATTGATGCAATAACCAGAATGAATTTGCAAGATGAGCTATTGCGTATCCATGGTGGATTGAAGAAAACATTTTTATTTGTTACCCATGATATAAATGAAGCATTTAAATTGGGAACAAGAGTTATTATTATGAATAATGGTAGAGTATGTCAATTTGATACACCAAGAAATATTGTACAAAATCCTGCTGATGATTTTGTATCATCCCTTATTACATCATCACGAGAACAGGAGCAGTTTTGGGAGGGAATAGTTTGATAGATTATGTAATAAAGCATTATGACAAATTAGGTAAAGCATTATTAGAACATTTAGAATTGGTTGTGATTACACTAGGAATTTCTATTTTAATAGCAGCTATACTTACCATATTTGCAATGTATTCAAAAATACTCTCTAAAATACTTATACATTTATTTTCAATTATTTACTCTATTCCTAGTTTAGCACTTTTTGCTATATTGATTCCAGTGACTGGACTAGGGAAATTAACTGCAATAACTGTTCTAGTTGTTTATAATGAATATTTGTTGCTTAACAATTTTATTGCTGGACTAAATGAAGTAGAGCCAGCAATTATAGAAGCTGCAACTGGAATTGGTATGAACAATATACAAATATTATTTAAAGTAAGACTACCATTATCTAAGAATGCTCTTTTTACTGGAGTACGTCTAGCAGTTGTTTCTACCATTGGAATTGCAACTATAGCTGCATCTATTAATGCAGGTGGGCTTGGTAGTATTTTATTTGATGGTCTTCGCACAATGGATGTTAATAAGATTATATGGGGAAGCATACTAGCAGCAGGGCTTTCTATAATTGTTAATGGCATATTGAGTAAAATTGAAAGAATTATTTTTTTTAAAGGAGGACTTAGAAAATGAAGGCTGTTGTATTAGAAAAAGCTTGTAAAGCTGAAGAATTAGTAGTATGTGACGTACCAAAACCTAAAGTGAAGCCAGGCTGGGTATTAGTAAAGATTAAAGCATTTGGTATAAACCGTTCTGAGATATTTACAAGACAAGGAGATTCTCCATCTGTAAAACTACCACGAATTATTGGAATAGAATGTGTAGGTGAAATTGAAGATTCATCTGATAGTTCTTATAAAAAAGGACAAAGGGTTATATCCTTGATGGGAGGACTTGGCCGTGAATTTGATGGAAGTTATGCTGAATATGCTCTTATTCCATCTAATCAAGTATATCCCATTAATATTGATATGGAATGGACACAAATGGCTACCATTCCTGAAATGTATTATACTGCCTATGCTTCACTTTTTGAGGTCTTAAGGCTTACTATTGGAGAAACTTTATTAATACGAGGTGGAACCAGTTCTGTTGGATTAGCTGCTCTTAAACTGGCTAAGAGTATTGGTGCTACTGTCATTTCAACTACTAGAACCCCAAATAAGTTAGAATTTTTAAAGGAAAACGGTGCAGACTTTGTATTGATGGATGATAGTAATTTATTAGACCAACTCTTTTCCTCTTTTCCAAATGGTGTGAATAAAATTTTAGAACTAGTTGGTACAGTGACATTGAAAAATTCCTTAAAATTACTTTCAGAACATGGCACTCTATGCATGATAGGTATTTTAGGTGGTGAATGGATATTAAATAATTTTGAACCAATGGTGGATATTACTTCTGGAACGTATTTTAGCCAGTTTGATAGTCAGAATATCAAAGAAGAAATATTGAATAAGCTTTTTAATCATATTGAACAACATAAAATTAAAGTACCTATAGCAAAAGTTTTTACATTGGATGAAATCCATAAAGCACATCTACTAATGGAAAGTAATATGGCTAATGGTAAAATTATTGTTGTAAATAGTTAACATAATTGGAGTTGTGAACTATACTTTGAAGATTAAAAAATAGATAAAGATATTATTAGGAGGTAATAAGTGTTTTATGATAATAAATACAGGATGCAGAACAGATATTCCTGCTTATTTTAGTGAATGGTTTTTTAACAGAATTAAAGAAGGATATGTTTACACAAGAAATCCTTATTATAAGAATCAGGTAATGAAATATAAGCTTACACCTGATGTAGTTGATTGTCTGTCTTTTTGTACAAAAAATCCAGGACCAATACTGCCTAGAATTCATGAACTTGATGGGTTTAGGCAGTTTTGGTTTGTAACAATTACTCCTTATGGAAAAGAAATTGAGCCTAATGTACCAGATAAAGAAAAAGTAATAGAAGATTTTAAAAAACTTTCAAAAAGCATTGGATCACAAAAAATTGGATGGCGATATGATCCAATTTTTATTACAGATAAATATACATTGAAAAGTCATATAGAGCATTTTGAAAAAATATCATCTAACCTTGCAGGGTATACTCATGATTGTGTTATTAGTTTTATAGATTTGTATGAAAAGACAAAGCTTAATTTTCCAGGTGTTAAAGCAGTTACCAGGGAAGAACGTTTTACAATAGCAAAGGAATTTGTTCATATAGGAAAAAAATATGATATTCAAATTAAAACATGTGTTGAAGGGCAAGAACTGTCAAAGTATGGTGTTGATTGCAGTGGCTGTATGACAAAATCAGTAATTGAAAAAGCACTAGGTGTTAGCTTAAAACTTCACCAAAAGAAATCAACTAGAGGAGGATGTAATTGTCTTCTAGGAAATGATATTGGGGTATACAATACATGTGGTCATGGCTGTTTATATTGTTATGCAAATTACAATCAAAAAACAGTAATAGATAACATGAAACTTCATAATCCCAAATCACCATTTTTGATTGGTAGAAATATGAATGGTGATATAGTAAAAGAAGCTAAACAAGAAAGCTATATAGATAATCAATTAATGCTGTTTTAGCATTGAATTTTAAAAAAGTGGGTGCTAAGGTTATGAATCAATCAGAAAGATTACTTTATTTAATAAATGAATTAGTAAAGGAAGATAATAGATATAAGGATTTAGAAATTCCTGATTCTTATTCAGAACAGGCTAGATTATTTCGTTCACTTATGAACATGAGAATGCCTAAAAAAATTAGTGGAAATTTTATTCGAGTTCAAGATGAGTTCTTATCCAATGTAATCAAAGTTAAAGGTATTGTAAGCCTTGAAGATGTGCCAACAATAGATGAAGAGTTTCCAACCTCTTCCCTGCAGTTTAAAAACAAGATATCAATATGTCAAGGGGATATAACAAGACTAAAGGTAGATGCTATTGTAAATGCTGCTAATTCTCAAATGCTTGGTTGTTTTGCACCATGTCACGGATGTATTGATAATGCCATACATTCAGCTTCAGGAATACAGCTTAGAGATGAATGTTATGAAATAATGAAGCAGCAAGGTCATGAGGAAGAGACAGGAACAGCCAAAATAACAAAGGCATATAATCTTCCATGCAAACATGTTATACATACTGTTGGACCTATTGTAAGAATTGAATTAACAAAGGAACTTGAAGACAATTTACGTTCTTGCTATAGATCATGTTTGGAATGTGCTGTGCAAAATGAAATTAGAACTATAGCATTTTGTTGTATATCTACAGGTGAATTTCATTTTCCAAATGAGAGAGCTGCTAAAATTGCAATGGAAACGGTAATAGAATTTTTAAAAGAAAATGGATCAAAGATAGATAGGGTTATATTTAATGTATTTAAAGATTTTGATAAGAATATTTATAAGAATCTTGTAAGTTAATAAGTAAAATCTTCAGTTGATAATCTAAATTAAGTAAAACTACAGAAAAATTTAATAAATATAACATTTGAAAGTCTAAAATTTATTTTTAGTAGCGTCATAAAAATAAAATTATTAAATGGAGGTTCGTATGACCAATAATTTAACTAAGTATACTTCTAAAAAGAAACATAAATATTTAGAAGAAAAGGGATTTGTAGTATTTATTGCTTTTTAGGTGCGTTTATACCATTATCTACTGATGTTTATCTTCAAGAAGTGTGTTTAAAGCCATAGGCAGGCTTGGAATAGTTGCTAAAAATAAAAGTTTTATGTATCTTCTATTGATGTTTTCATTATTGAATATTGCATTTATGTCCTTTATATAAGGTTCATATATATATATATGAATGGTTTTGGAGTAAGTGAGAAAGTATATAGCTATTATTTTGCTGCAAATGCGATTTTTCTACTTATAGGACCAATGGCTTATATTCAGATTTCTAAGTTTATTCATTATAAAATCATAATAACTGGAGTTTATATTGTAACAATTATAAGTGGGATTTTACTTATGACTATAGGCACATATAGTCCAATGGTATTTTGTTTATCATTAATACCTGCATCTTTATGCGGAAATATCTTAGGACCTCCAAGAACAAACCTTATGATAGAACAGGTTGAGGGAGATATTGGATCAGCATCTTCACTTATAGGATGTATATTCACTTTATTAGGAAGTATTGGAATGTTACTAATTTCAACTGATGCTATAAACAAAATAGTTCTAATGGGGTCAATGTATTTTATTATAGGGATAATAAGTCTTTTCACTTGGTTGATTTTTCATAAAAAACCACATATTAAACATACATAGAATTATTCAGAAAAATAGTAAGGTTTAAACTTAAAAGTGTTGTAAGGAATAGGTGATAAAAATAATGAGAATTGGGAAAAAAAACTTTGAAATTGGAAAAAGAACTTATATTATGGGAATACTTAATGTTACCCCTGATTCATTTTCTGATGGAGGAAAGTACAATAATGTAGAAAAAGCTATTCTTCATACAAGAAAAATGATAGAGCAAGGTGCAGATATAATTGACATTGGGGGAGAATCTACAAGACCAGGTTATACTTGTATAAGTGATGAAGAGGAAATTAGTAGAGTAATACCAGTAATAGAAGCATTAAGAAAAGAAACAGATATTCCAATATCTGTGGATTCATATAAAAGCAAAGTAATAGAAGCATCATTAAAGGCTGGTGCAGATATTATAAATGATATTTGGGGCTTTAAAAAAGATTTCAATATGGCTAAAATTGCAGCAAAATACAATGCGACCTGTTTGCTCATGCATAATAGAGATAACATGAACTATGAAAATTTCATGAAAGAAGTATTAAATGACTTAATGGAAAGTATTAATATAGCGCTAAGAGCAGGTGTTAAACCTGAAAATATTATTATAGATCCAGGAGTAGGATTTGCTAAAACTTATGAACAGAATTTAGAAGTTATGAATAATTTAGAAGAGCTTGCTACACTTGGTTATCCTGTTTTGTTAGCAACATCTAAAAAACGAATGATAGGAACTGCCTTAAATCTTGATAAGGATGAAAGAATTGAAGGTACTGTAGCTACTACTGTTATTGGAATTATGAAAAACTGTGATTTTGTAAGAGTTCATAATGTAAAAGAAAATAAGCGAGCAGCTCTTATGACTGATGCTATTGTAAGAATATAAAATAAATAAGTTTATAGAAGTTATTTATTTGACTATAAACTTACTATATGAGATAGGAGAATAATTATGAAAGTATTATTAATTAATGGAAGCCCAAATAAAAAAGGGTGTACTTATACTGCATTAAGTGAAGTGGTGAAACAATTAGAAAAGGAAAAAATAGATACAGAAATATATCATATTGGTAATAAACCAATTAGAGGGTGTATTGGATGCAATAAGTGTAGGACTAATAACAATTTATGTATTTTCAATGATGATCCTGTAAATGAAATCATTGAAAAAGCAAAAAATTCAGATGGTTTTATTTTTGGATCACCTGTTTATTTTGCTTCAGCCAATAGTGCACTTACTTCTGTTTTAGATAGAGTAAATTATGCAGGAAGTTCAGCTTTTGCTTATAAACCAGCAGCAAGTGTAGTATCTGCATGGAGAGCTGGTACAACAGCAGCTTATGATCAGCTAAATAAATATATAGGTTACTCCAGTATGATTATGGTACCATCTACATACTGGAACATGGTTCATGGAAGTACCCCAGAGGATGTAATTCAAGATAAAATGGGTATGCAATTAATGAGAACACTAGGTAGAAATATGGCATGGTTATTAAAAACAATTGAATTTTCCACAAAGAATGGAATTAATTATCCTATAGAAGAAAAGAGAATCTATACTGGTTTCATTAGATAAAATAAATTATTTAAATTTATGGTTCTATTTGAAAATAGATTAACAAGTTCATTGTATTATGAACTGCAAATTAAACAATAAAAGGAGTTATAATTATGAAAGTATTATTAATTAATGGTAGCCCTCATAGAAATGGGTGTACTTTTACTGCATTGGATGAGGTGGCTAAACAATTAGAAAAAGAGAATGTGGAATGTGAAATATATCACATTGGGAATAAACCGATTAGAGGATGTATCGGATGTGGTAAATGTCAATCATCTGATAAGCATTTATGTATTTTCAATGATGACTCTGTAAATGAAGTTATAGAAAAGGCAAAGGATGCAGATGGTTTCATTTTTGGATCTCCTGTTTATTTTGCATCAGCAAATGGTTCTATGACATCTCTTTTAGATAGAGTAAATTTTGCAGCTAGTTCTAACTTTGCCTATAAACCTGCAGCAAGTATTGTATCTGCGAGAAGAGCAGGCACAACTGCAGCGTATGACCAATTAAATAAATATATAGGTCATTCAAAGATGATTATGGTACCATCTACATACTGGAATATGGTTCATGGCTTTACTCCTGAGCAAGTAAGACAAGATGAAGAAGGTATGCAAATAATGAGAACACTTGGCACAAACATGGCATGGCTATTGAAATTAATTGAATCTGGTAAAAAAAATGGAATAAACTATCCTGTAAATGAGAAAATAATTCGTACTAATTTCATTAAATAAAATACATTATATAATTACAATCCTATTGGAAAATAATTAAATGTTATAATTTCCAATAGGATGTTTTTTAATTAATAATATTTCTTAATACATATATAAGATTTAGCCTATAAAGTTGGTTAATGAAAATGAAAAAGATGATGTTAGATATAGGAGGTAGAGTTGTGATTAGTTTATTATTAATGAAACAGATTGGTGAACTTTTTTTAATTATGGTTATGGGATTTTTACTTGTGAAAACACATTTATTAAAAGCAGAAGATAGTAAAAGTCTTTCAATTATTGCTCTTTATTTAGTAACTCCTTGTGTAATCATAAATGCCTTTCAAGTTAAATATACAGAAAATATAAGGAATGGATTGATTCTTGCTTTCGCAGCAGCAGTATTAATTCATATTGTACTATTGATTTTGGTAAAGGTACTTGAAAAGATATTTCACTTAGATGCAATTGAAAAAGCATCAATAGTATATTCAAATGCTGCAAATTTAATTATTCCTATTGTAATTTCCATCTTGGGCAAGGAATGGGTTATTTATTCAAGTGCTTTCATAGTTGTCCAGTTAATTCTTTTTTGGACACATGGTAGGATAGTACTTTCTGATGAAGAAAAAATAGATTTGAAAAAAATTATTTCAAATATTAATATAATTGCTATTTTCCTTGGAATTTTACTTTTTATTACAAGGTTCCAAATGCCGGATATTATTACACAGACCTTAGATTCAGTAAGTGTTATGATTGGTCCTATTTGCATGGTTGTTGCTGGTATGCTGATTGGGAATATGAGTTTCAAACAGATAGTTGCTTATAAGCGAATTTACGTAGTTACTTTTTTAAAAATGATACTATGTCCTATTATAATATTGTTTCTACTTAAATATTGTGGAATGACAAACTTATTATCAGATGGGAAGATGATTTTGCTTATCAGTTTCCTTGCAACAATAGCGCCTTCTGCATCATCAGTTACACAAATGGCTCAAATCTCTGGAAAGAATGGAGAATATGCAAGTGTTATAAATGCAGTTACAACAATAGTTTGTATTATAACAATGCCAATTATGGTTTGGTTATACCAATTATAAGATATAATTGTTGACAAGACGTATAAGTGCTGTTACTATTGTATTAATCGATGTTTATAGATTAATACAATTCATAGATAACGATTATGTAAAAAAAGAAAAATTTTAATAAACATTTTGAGGCTCAATCGTTTAAGGATTAAAAGAAGGAGCTGACAATAATAGGGTTTTAGGAGGTTGACATTTTATGCATTTTTCAAGTGGAATTAATAGACCACCATATGAAGCGGAATCCGCTTATTTACAGGTTACGTCAGGATGTAGTACACATAATCAATGTGCATTTTGTGCATTTTACAAAGATAGTAACTTTAAGGCATCACCAATCGAGGAGATTAAAGAAGATCTGGCTGAGCTCAGAAGTATGAATGTAAAGGCTAAAAGAATTTTCTTGCAAGGAGCTGATCCATTTGTATTAAGCTATGACAAGCTAATGATTATTGCAGAACTTATACATGAGTATTTGCCAACTGTTGAATCTATCGGTGGATATGCAAGAATCAATAATATGACAAATAAAAGTGTATCTGAACTGCGTGCTTTAAGTGAGGCAGGATATAGCAATCCATATTTTGGAATAGAGTCAGGTGATGATGTGATTTTAGATAAGATGAATAAGGGATATACATCAGAATTAATTACGGAGCAATGTTCTAAGATGGATGCTGCAGGCTTTCGCTATATCGCTAATTTTCTCAATGGTTTAGGCGGTCATAACTATGGTATGAAACACGCTCACGATTCAGCCAGAATCTTGAACGGCTTAAAGCCAACTATGATTTATGCATCATCATTGACATTAATGCCAGGAACACCATTATATAAGCAGGCACAAACAGGTGAGTTTCAGGAAGCTACGGAAGTGGAAAAACTTCAGGAAATGATGGAATTTATCAAAAGCCTTACTATACAAACTATCTTTGAAGCTGTACATGTTTCTATAGCAGTGCCACTTGTAGGGACAATTCCAAATGATAAAGACAAAATGATTGCAACTTTGCAACATGTTATTGATAACACACCAGAAAATAATCTCAGAAACTTTCGTGAAAGCATAAAAAGTTTATAATAAGTTGCAAAATTAATTCAATCACGTCCATGCTGCATTGGTGCTGTGCTTGACTGGGTGAGTCTATATATTAAACTTGCTGCAGATATGAAGTCAAAGAATTTGCCCTGAGTTTGCGTGATGAAATCTAAAATTATATTTATCATAGTGGTTATATGTTAAAATGTAAGGGATAATAAAAGATAGAATAGTGAGGTAAACCAAATGGACCAAGTAAAGATTTTTAGGGCACTAGGTAATGAAACACGGCTGAATATTCTGCTATGGCTCAAGAATCCAGTGGCAAATTTTGAGCCCCAACTGCATGCTTGGGTAATGACAGACTTTCTAGGTGGTGTTTGCGTGCGTAGTATTAAGAAGCGTACAGGGCTTTCACAATCAACAATTTCTAATTTTATGTCAATCTTAGAGGACGCTGGCCTGGTAGAATCGCGTAAAATTGATCAATATACATATTTTCGTCGTAATGAAAAAATTCTGAAAGAAATTACTGGTTGGATGAATAGTATTTTGTAACCGAATTGACAGCTATGTGTATGTAATAATATGCTGATATATGAAAGTGCATAAATTCCAACATTTAAATGTTGAGTTTTATGCACTTTCTATTTATAAAATAAGATTAATTTAGATATTGTAATTGGTCTCTTTTTTATCAGTGGTTACCAAAAGGTAACAAGGGCACTTTAAAGTGCCATATTTACAAAAATAACACATGTAATTATCATGAATGTAATGGAAAATAAAATAAGTTCATTATAAAGGAGATGTATAAAATGAGATATAAAAAATTCGATGAAACTATAGTTGTTAGACTTGAAACCGGAGAGGATATTCATGCTTCCATTAGAGAAATATGTAAAAACGAGAATGTTACAATGGGTACAATTACTGGATTTGGTGGAATAAACTACATTAAGGTGGGCATTTGGAACAATGAGACAAATGGTTATGATTATAAGATTGTTAATGACCGCAGTATGGAATTATTGAGTTTAACAGGAAATATTTCTATGTTGAACGGAGAAGTTAATACACATATACATGTAGCAGCTTCAGATAATACTTTTAATGTTTTTGGTGGTCACCTAGTTGATGGAATTGTTCAAAATCTTGCTGAACTATATATTTATCCTGGGAATGGAAGAATTGATAGAATACCAGTAAGAAATTGGAATTTTATGGATATTTGATACTGAGTTTTAGTTCTTTGCATTACAAAAATAATTATCTATAATAAATTAGAATCTTGTAATAATATCAATTATAAAAATTAATTGTAAGTTACAACATAAATATTAAGAAAATAAGTTTCTTAAATAAAGAATGGGGTATATTATTATGAAAGAATTAAAAGGTAAAATATCAATACATAGCTACACAGGTAAGAAGTATAAGCCAGGCACTGTTTTTTCCTATACTGTTTATGTTTCAAAGTATTATGATGCAAAAAATCCAGCAGCACTTATTATAAATCTTGATGAGTTTTATAAAGAGCAAAGTATAGCTATGGAGGAACTTGTAAGCAAAGGCAAAGCACCAGCATTTGTAACAATTGGAATTGAACCTGGAATATTACCTCCAACCCTAAAAGGTGGTATGGAAAGAAAAATGAGAAGAGATGAATATGACCTTGTAGGAGATGAGTTCCCAAATTTTTTAATAAAGGAACTAATTCCTGAAGTATGCCATAATGAAAATCTCTGCATTTCTGAAAATCCTGATATGCATATGATGTGTGGTGGATCATCTGGAGCACTTTCTTCATGGAATGCTGCATGGTATCGGAATGATTATTTTAGAAGAGTGTATCTTGCAAGTCCAAGTTTTCATGCAATGGGGGCGGCAGAAGATTTCCCATTTCTAATACGAAAATTCGAACCTCGTCCTATTAGGGCTTATGTGACTTATGGTGAAAATGAACCTGATGGATATTTCGGAAATTCTTATACCTCAGGAATTAATACTATAAAGGCTTTGTCATACGCTGGTTATGAAATTAAAAGTAAATATTTCCCGGGTGAAGGACATATATGCAGAATAAATGATTATGATGTGCAATTAGAAGGATTGGAATATTTATGGCACGATTGGAATAAAACACCTGTTAAAATATTAAAATTACAAGATCAAATTAGCAAATTGATAGATATTGATTCAACATGGGAAGAACTTCAACCTAGCGCTGAATTTCCAAATTCATGTATAGCAGCTAGTATTAATGGAGTTTATGTGGCAGATTTAGGAAAAATATGGTTTGAGAAGAAGACTGGAGAACGTACTATAGTAGCTGATGATTTTGGAAAAGTTACAGCACTTGGGATTTCTTCAGATTTGTGGCGTTTATATATTGCAGATAAGGAAAGACGTTATATTTTTGCCATGTCAATTTGTCCAGATGGCTCATTAAAGGATAGATATATTCTTGGTTCACTACATTTAGCTACTGACTGTCACAGTATTGGTGCTTCAGATTTGTGTGTAGATGTGGGGGACCGAGTTTATGCAGCAACAGAACTAGGAATTCAAAGTATGACATCATTTGGAATTGTTGATGCAATTATTCCTTTACCAGAAGACCTTCCTGTTGATTATATTGCATTTAAAGGTAAGTATCTCCATGCAAAATCTGGGGAGAGACATTTCAGAAGGAACTGGAAAATCAGTGGACGAGTCTCTAGTGAAAGTGCAACATTGCCTGCAGAGTCTTTCTATTAAAAATCTGATTAGTTATAAAAAGTTAAGATTTCCCTGAGAATATATTGATTTTTTAATAATTTTAGAAGGATATCCTTTTATGGTAAAGGAGATTGAATGCAAATTTATTATTAGCAGGGATGAGTCTATTGCATATTAGATTACTTTCAACATTAGATCTTAATTTCAATTCTTAAGTTCCTAGTTTTGTGTCATGATATGGGGAGGATTCTTTTAAGGATAAATACAAAAAAATTCAAAACGTTAGGAAATAAAACACTGCTGAATATTCTTCAAAATACATAGATGTTTTCCAGTTAATGAAAAATCACTCATAGAGATTTTAGTTTGGATGAATGGTGAGTTGCAATACAATTAAAAACTGATTATGTGGCTAATTTGTACTTGAAACTTTTGAAATAGATATATATTAATAGATTAAAATAAAAAGTATGATTTGGAGGAATAAACAAATGGATTATAGAAAAATAGGTAATAACTTTTATGTTAGAATTGATAAAGATGAAGAGATAATCAGTAATATAGAAAAAATATGTAAAAGAGAAAGTATACTAGCAGGACATTTTCAAGGAATTGGAGCTTGCGATAAAGCAATTGTTTCAACATATCTACCAGATAAGGATAAGTTTACAGACCATCCTATTTTAGGAATGCTTGAAATGGTATCATTGATGGGAAATATTACTATAGATGAGAATGGGGAGCCGGTTTTGCATAGTCACGGAGTCTTTTCTTATCTTGATGAAGCTGGAAAGCCAACTATAGTAGCTGGACATTTAACAGAAGCAATCGTAAACTATACTGGGGAAATTTTTATACAGACTGCTGAGGAAGCGATAGGAAGAATGATAGACCCAAAAACAGGTATCAGTATATGGAAATTTTAACTTAAACCATAATTCTTATGGAAAAAGCATATTCTATAGAAATTACAAACTGTATAAAAGATAAAGAGAAGCAAGAAAAATTTAAAACAGATTTTGAAGTACTAAAAAAATGCATTGATGGCTTAGTTCATACTATTTGTAGAAAACAATTTGCTTACAGACGAAATATTTTTAGCATTTAATACATTCTTAAGTGATGATATGTGTAACAAGCTTTATATTCATTATGTAGAAGATTTGCAGTTCAATATAATATAGAAATCTCATCTTAAGCACTTAATAAAAGATTCAAGAAACCAGCCTTAGATTATAAGCATTTGAAGAATGGAGCTTTAGTATCTTATAATGTAACAGGGCATAATCCAGGAATGATGATGTCCATTCTTTTGAAAGAACAAAGAATCCTTATGATAGGAGATGGGCTAAAGGAACTATTAGTCAATATTATTCAACTATGTATATATATCAAAGAAAAAAAGTTAATGATATATCATTTGAATTTATGGGGTTGATGGTACTATTATTTATTCTAAAGGAAAGTGAACTAGTGAATTGAATTTAAAAATGTATATTATAATAGGATGTATGAAAATTAATTGTAATTAAACTTTTAAAGTAGAGCATTAAGGTGATATAAAATAATGAAAAAGAAAAATCAAAAACTTGAAATAGTAACAATGGAATATAATTTGCCAGTTTTTATGTATATTCTTACCATGGATGAATTTCAAAAATATCATGATAAAATAATGCAAGAAAAAATGATAGATCATTGGCACAAAGAATTAGAAATAAATTATATTTTAGATGGGCAAGTTGATTACTATATTGATGGAAAGCACTATGAAGCCAAAAAGGGAGATATCATAATTATTAATTGTGAAAGCATTCATAGTGTAGTTCCTAATATAGACGAAGTAATAGAAAATAGAATAGTATTTACTTTATTAATCAAATATGAATTTATAAAAAATTTAATACCAGATTTGGATGAAAGTATATTTATTATAGAAAAAATAAAAGATTTGAATAGTATAAAGATATGTATAGAAGAAATTTTTAAATATTATAAATATTATAAAAATCAGTATGAAAATATTGCTATTTCTGGATTGCTACATAAATTAATTTATGAATTATGTATAAGTGGTGCAAAAAGAAATAAATCTAGTATTTTATTGAAAAATAAAATAAATATACAAAAAGTTAAAGAAATTTTAGAGTATATAACAAATAATTATAAAGAACCTTTGAAACAGGAGGATATAGCAAAATATTTTTATTTCTCCAGAGAATATTTCTCAAGATTTTTTAAAAAATATACTGGAATTACATTCAAAGAATATCTTACGGTATATCGTCTGCAAAAAGCAGTGCAAAAAATGATGGAATGTGATTCTTCAATGGCTAATATTGCCCAAGATACGGGTTTTTCAGATACAAGGCAGTTTATTAAGTGTTTTAAGAAATATTATAAAGCAACTCCTTATCAGTATAAAATTAAGCAAGTCACAAAAGAGTAATTTTTTAGATATAAAGTGTATATAATTCCATGTTTTTAACTGATAGACTAATTATAGTTAATTATTAAGATTGTATAAGTTCTAGTGTTAAAAAAATATGGTAATTATGCATTATAAATAAAACACTTATATTTATGAATATTTAATGATTTACTTATTTTAACAAAAATTGAATGTACAAAAAATGAAAGAAAAATATGTAGTAAAGGAAGATGAAAATGAATAAAGCAATTAATTTAACTAAAAGATTAATTTTATTTTTTGTAGGAATAAGTATAATTCAGTTTGGAGTTGCATTATTTCTAAAAATTAATATAGGATCTGATTCATTTACCGTATTCACTCAAGGATTAGCTTCCATATTAAATAGAACAAGTTTGAAGGATATTTTCCTAGTTAAATGGATAGTAGGTTCAAATCAAGTAACTCCAGGAGTTGCTAATATGATTATTTCAGTAGTATTATTTATAATTATATTTATAGTGGAAAGAAAACAAATAAATATAGGAACATTTATTAGCGTAATTGGGGTAGGTCCAATTATTGATTTTGCAGTTAAGATAGTTTCATACTTTCACATTGATTCCTATAATTATTTTACAAGAACATTATTTGTTGTACTTGCTAGTTTTATACTTGCAGTAGGATTTTCAATTTTATCAGCAACAAATGTAGGTGTTGCACCTAATGATATTATTCCATTTATAATACGAGATAAAATAAAAATGGAATATCGTTGGGTTAGAATTGCAATAGATGCTGGATATTTAATTATAGGATTTTTATTAGGTGGAAAGGTTGGTATTGGAACAGTAATATCTATGGTAGTAATTGGACCATTTATACAATTTCTCCTTCCATATGCAGAAACATTTGTAAAAATAATAATAAATAAAAAAACAAAGAAGATGAGATCAATATTCTTAGTTAATAATTAAAATTATATATGGTGTGTTAAAAATAGGTGTATGAAGAATGAATAATTTATTTTTTATACACCTATTTTTTTTGTATAAATTCATAACGTTAGGAAAATTGTAGTATAAATTTATAACAATATAAAACTAAAAAAAGTCACAAAAGAGTAATTTTTCAGATATAAAGTGTATATAATTATATATTTTTAACTGATAGAATAATAGTTAATTACTTATAGTAATTATATGTAGAAAAGCAGAGGTGAAGAATTATGGATTTAAATGATCCCAAAATATTTCGTAAATTTTGCAGTAAAGGTGATGCAAAACGTGATGAAGGACTTACAACTCCAGATGATATAAAAAGATATGACAATATAAGTTATGGTATTCATGGAGAATTAAATCTTCTTGACATTTATCACAAAAAAAATGTGGCAGATTGTCAGCAAACTATAATAAGCATCCATGGAGGTGGATGGGTATATGGAAATAAGGATGTATACCAATTTTACTGTATGGATTTAGCGCAGAGAGGATTTACAGTTGTTAACTTTTCTTATAGATTAGCACCAGAAGCTCCATTTCCAGCAGCATTAGAAGATGTTAATAGAGTATTTATCTGGATAGCAGAACATGCTAAAGAGTATAATATTGATTTAAATAATTTATTTATAGTTGGAGATTCTGCAGGAGCACAATTGGCAAGTCAGTATATGGCTATGCTAACTAACTATGAGTTTCAAAAATTTTATAACTTTAAAGTGCCTTCTGATAAAATTAAGGTTAAGGCTGGAGCACTTAATTGTGGAATTTATGATTTAAAAAAATATGTGGAAACATCTAATGATAGTTTTATTTTAGCTTATCTTGAGGAAGATGCTAAAGGCAAGTTAAAGTATTTAGATACTATGAAATATATAACAAAAGAATTTCCTCCTGTCTTTGTTTCTACTGCGCATAATGATTTTTTAAAGGAACATGCAAGGCCAATGTATGATAAATTGAAAAAATTAGGGGTCCCTTGTAAATATAAAATTTATGGAAATAAAGATAATGCGAAAATTGCTCATGTGTTTCATTTAGATATACGCATGCCAGAAGCAAAAGAGTGTAATGATGAGGAATGCGAATTTTTTAAAAAAATTATAGAAAGTGAGAAATAAATTAATATGAGTTATATTAGAAAAGAACAAGATGGATTTATATTATATGAGAATGAAAATGGACCAGCAGTTGGAACTTCTTCTGATTCAGTTTTAGTTATAGATGGTTTGATTTTTAAAGATCTAGCAAAAACAGGAGAACTTCTTCCTTATGAAGATTGGCGTCTTGATGTTGATGTTCGTGCAAAAGATTTAGCATCTCGTTTATCAGTAGAACAAATTGCTGGACTTATGATGTATTCACCACATCAGATGATTCCTTCGTTACCAGGAGAGCCTTTTGAATCAACCTATGAAGGAATGAGTTTCTTAGAAAGTGGAAAACAGAAATGGGAAATGACAGATGGACAAAAAAGATTTCTAAAAGATGATAATGTTAGACATGTATTAGTTGTAAAATTGGAAAATGCTGAAGTTGCAGCAAGATGGAATAATGAGATGCAAAAGTATGTTGAAAATCTTCCATTTGGAATTCCAATTAATTTTTCCTCAGATCCAAGACATGGCTCAGAGGAGTCTACAGTGGAATTTAAAAGTAGTGCAGAAGATGCTTCAAGATGGCCTGAAGGATTAGGGATGGCTGCTATATTTTCCCCAGAGATGTGTAAAAAATATGCTGAAATTATTTCAAAAGAATATCGTGCTCTTGGGTTAATAACTTCTTTATCACCACAAGTAGATTTAGCAACAGAACCAAGATGGATGAGATTTGAAGATACGTGGGGAAGTCACTCAACATTAGTATCTGATTATGCAAGAGCTTATTGCGATGGAATGCAGACTACAGAAGGAAAAGATAATGGTTGGGGAGAAGAAAGTGTTTGCACTATGTCAAAACATTGGCCAGGTGGAGGAACATGTGAGGGGGGAAGAGATGCCCACTATCCATTTGGCAAATATGCTGTTTATCCAGGTGAAAATTTTGAAATGCATTTACAACCATTTTTACAAGGCGCTTTCAGCTTAGATGGACCAACAAAAACAACATCAGCAGTGATGCCATATTATACAGTTTCATGGAATGTAGATAAGAAAAATGGGAAGAATGTAGGAAATTCATATAGTGAATATTTAATTAAAGATTTACTTCGCGAGAAATATGGATATGATGGTATTGTATGTACTGATTGGGGAATTACAGAAGACCCAGATAAGAAAATTGATTCTTTTGGAAGCAGGTGTTATGGGGTAGAAGATTTATCTGAAGTTGAAAGACATCTACTGGCTATTGAAAATGGAGTAGATCAGTTTGGTGGTAATTCTGACATGAAGCCAATACTTTCAGCATATAAGCTTGGATGTGTGAAGTATGGAGAAGAAACAATGCGTGCAAGAATAGAGCGTTCTGCAGTAAGGCTTTTAAGAAATATTTTTAGATGTGGTCTTTTTGAAAATCCATATTTAAATGTTGAGACTACAAAAAAAGTTGTGGGGTCTGAAGAGAATTGCAAAGCAGGGTACGATGCACAACTAAAATCAATTGTTATGTTAAAGAATAAAGAAATACTTCCAATTAGAAATAGAAAAAAAGTTTATATACCTAAACGTCATATAAAAGCAAGAAAGACATTTTTCAGAACATCAGCAGATGAATTGAATATAGATCCAGTTTCTGAAGAAGTACTAGGAAAATATTATGATCGAGTTGAAGATATAGAAGAAGCTGATTTTGCCCTAGTATTTATTGAAAGTCCTCTTTCCAATGGATATAGCGAAGAGGATGTAAAAAGTGGAGGAAATGGATATCTTCCAGTTTCACTCCAATATCGCCCATATACAGCTCAATATGCTAGAAATACTAGTGTTGCAGGAGGAGACTTTAGAGAAAAAACAGTAGATAGAGGTTATTATGGCAAGACTAACACAGTAGCTAATGAAGAAGATTTAGATATTGTAATTAACACTAAAAAGAAAATAGGAAATAAACCTGTTATTGTATGTATCCATATGCATAATCCTACTGTTTTATCTGAATTAGAACCATATTCAGATGCAATTTTAGTTGATTTTGGTATTCAAAAAACTGCTATTTTAGATATTATTAGGGGAAAAGAAGAACCTTATGGATTATTACCTGTACAAATGCCAGCATCAATGAAAACAGTAGAGAAACATAATGAAGATGTACCTTTTGATATGGATGTATACAAAGATGCAATGGGAAACAGTTACGATTTTGGGTTTGGATTAAATTGGAATGGAAAAATTCAAGATGAACGAACTAAGCGTTATGTAAAATAATTAATTAGCATAGTATGTGTAATTCATACAAAATAAAAATACAAAGATTAGGTGTAGATGAAATGTCTATGACTAGACTCTATCATAGAACCTCTGCAAATTTTAAAATTGAATTTTTAAGAGAGTTTTCATTTATATTTTATAGTTTGAAAATGGATTAGTAAGTAAAATGTAATATGGCAAGTTTTGATTAATTTGTATATAATATAAATTATGAATTGTTATACAAGTAAATCATCTTATACTAGGAGGTGATGTTATGCCCAAAAATAGATTAAATAAAGTTAGTTGTAGTTCTTATAGATGTGAAATTGAAGTTACTTTAGAAGTTTTAAGCGGTAAATGGAAAGCACTTATTATTTGGAATTTAAATATTCATAAAGTTATAAGATATAATGAATTTAAAAGATTAATTCCAGGAATAACTCAAAAAATGTTAAGTCAACAATTAAAAGATTTAGAGCGAAATGGACTTGTTAAGAGAACTGTTTATCATGAAGTACCGCCTATGGTGGAGTATTCACTTACTAAAATGGCTGAAGATTTAATTCCAATCTTGGATGCAATGGATAAATGGGGAAAAGACTTCGTAAATAATTTTAAACAATTAAATTATGAATCCTAATTTTGCTATTTATATAGAGAGTTATAGCTGGTTCTATAACCAGCTATAACTCTCTATATAAATCTAGAAGATTACTTCAGTCCCATAATAAGTAGCTTCAAATAATTTTTTCATCTCTACTACAGATATTTCTCGTGGGTTTGTACCTGTACAAGGATCAGCAACTGCACCTTCAGAAATTTTATCTAAATTAGACTTAAAGTCTTCTTCTGATAATCCAAATTCTTTTAAAGTAGTAGGCATGTTCATAGCGATTCTAAAATTTTTAACAAGGTTTATTAATGATTTAACTAACTCATCTGTTGTATTTCCGCTTAACCCCAATCTCTTAGCTATGTCAGCATAAGCATCTCCAGCTGTTTTAGCATTAAATTCTATAACATAAGATAAGTATATTGCATTTGCACATCCATGAGGTATATTGAATATTTTACCAGATTTATGTGCCATTGAATGAACTATTCCGAGTATTGCATTTGAGAATGACATTCCAGCTAAGCATTGAGATATATGCATGTTTTCTCTAGCTTCCTTTTCTCCATTAAATGACTTAACTAAATTTTCAACAGTCATTTCTATAGATTTCATAGCTAGCGCATCAGTTATTGGATTCCTAGCAGTTGAAACAAAAGCTTCAAGAGCATGAGTTAAAGCATCCATTCCAGTATTAGCAACTAATTTTGGAGTCATACTCTGAACTAAAGCAGTATCAACTATAGCAATATCTGGAGTTATATTGTAGTCAGCTATTGGATACTTAATTCCAGTTTCATTGTCAGTTATTACTGAGAATGAAGTGACTTCAGAACCAGTACCACTTGTAGTTGGGATAGCTATGAATTTAGCTTTTTGTCTTAATTCTGGTAAGTTAAATGGCTTAGCAGCTTCTTGAAAAGTAAAGCTTGGATACTCATAAAATATCCACATTGCTTTAGCGGCATCTATTGGAGATCCTCCACCAATACCAATTACTAAATCAGGGTTGAAGGAATTCATCATTTCAACACCTTTTCTAACTGTTGCAACAGATGGGTCATTTTCAACACCAGAAAATACTGTTGTTTGAATTTTGGTTTCTTTTAATAAATTTTGAATTTTAGGTACTGTTCCATCTTTTATTAATCTTTCAGAACCAATAACTAGTATAGCTTTAGTTCCTTTTATATCTTTTAAATGATCTAGAGCATTAGTTCCAAAATAGATGTCTCTTGGTATGGTAAATCTTTGCATTTATATTTCCTCCTTATATTTAAAAAAGTTAATTAATTTTATTTGTTGTCTTGCTACGAATATTAGTATAAGTCTATTAATTTGAAAATAAAAGAAGCCACTTTTTCGTAGGATAGTTTCAAAAAGGTAGGAAATATAGTTATTTCAATATAATAATTTTTTAATATAACTCTAAGTTAAACTAAAAAAATATATAATTAACTAGTGAGCTATGAAGATAAACATGTAACAAGATTAGAAATTATCGTATTTATCTTCGAATATAACATGGATTTAATAATCATAAAATGCTAATTTAGATAATGTAGAATGGTAATAAATGTGTAGATGATTGGTAATGTAGTCGCTATATTATACTTCTATTAAAACGAAAGGAAGGTAAATATGTTTACAAAGAAAAATTTGAGTATAAAGTTAAATGCAACAAATGAGATTGAAGTGGAGGGTGGTAAAATAACAGGAACTTTATTATCTGACTCAAAAATAGCAATATACAAAGGTATTCCTTATGCCGCTCCTCCAGTTGGAGAGCTAAGATGGAAGGAACCACAACCAGTAGGTTCATGGAAAGGTGTTAAGGAATGTATTGATTTTGGACCAAGTGGGATTCAACAAAAGCAAATTCCATTTATGATGTGGTCTAAAGAATTTATTATTGATACATCAAAAGGTTATTCAGAAGATTGTTTGACTCTTAATGTATGGACAAAGACTGAATCAACAGCAAGTAAACGACCTGTTATTGTATATATACATGGAGGCGGATTTGTAAGTGGAGGTTCTTCCTGTGATGTATATGATGGAGAAGCTATGGCGAATAAGGATGTTGTATATGTAAGTATTAACTATAGATTGGGGATATTTGGCTATTTAGCACATCATGGATTATCTGATGAATCAAAAGATGGAATATCAGGGAATTATGGTGTATTAGACCAAATTAAAGCTTTAAAATGGATTAAGAATAATATTACAAAATTTGGTGGAGATCCTGATAATGTAACTATAGTAGGGCAATCAGCAGGTGCAGCTTCAGTAAATATTCTTACAATATCACCCAAAGCAAAGGGACTTTTCAAAAATGCTGTAGCTATGGGGTTTAATTGCATAAATTGGGAATTTGATATAATGAAAGAGAAAGAAGCTGCTTCTTCAGAGTTATTTAAGGGGAAAACATTAAAAGATATGCGTGAGATGTCAACTGATGAATTACTTGCTCTTAATTATAATGGTACTCCTTGCATAGATGGAAATATTATTCCAAAAAAACAATTGAATATGATTAAAGAAGGAAACGTTAATGATGTCAATTTAATGACAGGTAATGTTTCAGAAGATACAGTAATATTCTCTATTTTTCCTAGAGAACCATTTACAAAACCAACTACTATAAAAAAAGCTGATTTAATTGTAGCTATTGAAACTACATTTGGCTCTTATTCTGATGAGTGTTTAGCTACATATTCTATAGATAGTGATGAAGCTATTAATACATATAATGAAATTAATGAAGATGGAATGATGGCTTTGCAACTTTGTTTAGCTAAAGCAAGAGTAATAAATTCAACAAAACCAACATATGTTTATAAATTTACTCATGTAATGCCAGGAGAAATGTCAGAAAAATGGGGGGCATTCCATACTGCAGAGGTACCATATTTCTTGAATAACTTCTCAACTGAAAGAAAATCGTATTGGAGTCAAGTAGATTATGACTTAGGTAATAAAATGTCATCATACTTAATTAACTTTGCCAAAACAGGAACTCCAAATGGTGATAACCTTAATAAATGGGATGAGTATAATGGAAATATGTCTTTCATAAATTTGGGTAATTCAATTACTACTATAGCCTTTAACAAAGAAAAGGCTAAATTTTGGGAAGAGTATTATAGGAGTATTTTTTGTATATAACGTTATTTATACTTAAAGCGTTTAGCATTTTGTCTAATTAATCTTCTTGTATCAAATACACTTTAATTTTAAAGCTAAAAAGCTGATTTCTGTCAAATGTAGGAATCAGCTTTTATTTTAGTAGCTATTAAATATAGGTTTGTTATTTGGGGTAAAAGTGTTTCAATTAAATCTTTGAACTATAAAATTAATTAGTTGAATTAACTTTTCTTTTCATTGGTTATCTTGTTACTAATCATTTATTATTTAAACTAAATTTATTTCTATACTGTTGAGGTGAATAGGAATAGTACTTTTTAAATGCTTTTGAAAAATAATCACAGGAATTATAACCTATAAGTTCTGAAATTTTTTCAATTGACAGATTAGTGTTTTTTAAATACTTGCAAGCGGCTGACATTTTTAATTTTGTTATTAGCTTCATAAATCCTAGACCAGTATTCTTTTTTATTAATAAACTTAAATGAGCTTCACTATAATTAAAAAAATCAGCCAATTCTTTTAAGGTTAAATTTTGATAGTTATTTTGAATATAATTAAGTATTGAGTAAAAATCATTTGAAAACTTATAGTTGTAAAATTGTACTGAATCACTATAATTCCTTAAAATTAATGAGAAAAGGATATTTATCCAACTAATACAACAATAATTTGAATAAGCACCCCCTTTATTATACTCAAACATTAGATTTCTCATAATAAGTTTTAAATCTTTTGAATTATCAGTAGAAAATAGAATATAGTTTGATTCAGCTTTAATGTAAAGTATATTTTGAAAAAAACTAGACAGTAAATTTTTTTGAGTAAGCAGTTGAAAAAACGAACTGTCAAAAGTGCTTTTTCTTATGCAAATTGTAATTATTGTCGAAAATTCATCATCATTAATAGCAGAATGTTGGGAATCAGGAGCTATTATGCACAAATCACCTTCAGATAAAGTATGTAATTCATTCTCAAATTTTAGTTGACAGTTACCTTTATATACATAAAATATTTCAAAAAAGTTATGTGAATGCATTGGATCATATAAATTATGAAACTGTCTGAATACAAGAATATCATAGGAATTTTCAAAAAAAATCACCTCAGGCATTTCTTTTGGTATCATGTCGCGTACAAGATATTTAGTAGATAGTGGTATTTTATATATTTCAGAAACAAAGCTTTCATCAGATAAACAACTCCATGACTTATGTGAATTTAAAGCATTTTGAATACAAGAATTATTTTGGTCTAACAAGACATCTTTAAGAGATTGTAGAGCCTTAACTATGTTAATTTTCTTGTTATTTTTTATATAATAGTTCCTTATATAATTTTGAAAATCACCATAAAAAATATATTGATTTTTCAGAATAAAACCTCCTTCTTCTTTATAAATAGTATAACAATATGAAAGTTATGCGGCAATGCAGGTATTAACAAATCTAAAAAAGTAACTTATTTATACTCGAAAATTACATGTATTATAATATTTAAAGATGATATTATATTGTTTGTAAGGATGATAATTTTTACTACAGATGTAAACGTAATCTGTATATTACTCGAAAAACTTAATAAGTTTTGGATTGTTACTGGTAAAGCAGGCGAGACCAACGTTTATAGTACGAATCTTATTAGATTAGATTTATATGTACTACAAGTGTTAGGTTTCGCCTTTTTTATATGAAATCTAAAAGTAAGAAGGAGATGTAAAAATGAAGTATGAAAAATTAGCAAAAGACATTATAAAAAATGTTGGCGGTAAAGAAAATGTAAATAGTTTAACTCACTGTGTTACACGTTTACGATTTAAGTTAAAAGATGAAGGTAAAGCAAATACGGAAGTTCTTAAGAAAATGGATGGTATTGTAACTGTTATAAAAAGTGGGGGACAGTATCAAGTAGTTATTGGAAATCATGTACCAGATGTTTTTGCTGATGTTAATGAAATAGGAGGTTTTGCAACTTCATCTTCAGAGGAAACACAAGAAAAGTCAAATCCAATAGATAAATTTATCGATATTGTTTCAGGTGTGTTTACCCCAACTTTAGGTGTTTTATGTGCTACAGGTATGATAAAAGGTCTTAATGCATTATTAATAGCAGTTCATATTCTAACAGCTACTGATGGGACTTATCAAATATTAAATGTAATTGGTGATTGTTTATTTTATTTCTTCCCAATTTTCTTAGGTTATACTTCAGCTAAAAAGTTTAAACTTAATGAATTTGTTGGTATGGCAATTGGTGCAAGTCTTGTTTATCCAACACTCTCAGGATTAACAGCAGCTCCAAATCAACCATTGTATACATTATTTGCAGGAACATTAATTGAATCTCCTGTATATGTAACATTTTTGGGTATTCCTGTTATTTTAATGAGTTATTCATCAAGTGTTATTCCAATTATTATATCAACATTTGTAGGATCTAAAATAGAAAAGATATTTAAAAATATAATTCCTGATGTAGTTAAAACATTTTTAGTTCCACTTTTTACATTATTAATTACTGTGCCATTATCATTTATAGTAATTGGACCAATTGCTACTTGGGCAGCAAAACTACTTGGAACAGCTACAATATCTATGATAAATTTAAGTCCAATTTTAGCGGGAGTGATTATTGGAGGTTTGTGGCAAATAACTGTAATCTTTGGATTACATTGGGGGTTAATACCTATAGCAATAAATAATATGATGACTATAGGTTATGATACAATTTTAGCATGTGCAGTGGGTACTACTTTCGCTCAATCAGGTGTTGTTTTAGCTATTTTATTAAAAACGAAGAATCTAAAATTAAAAGGAATAGCTTTCCCAGCATTTATTTCAGGAGTATTCGGAGTTACAGAACCAGCAATTTACGGTGTGACTTTGCCACGTAAAAAACCATTTATTTTAAGTTGTGTAGCTTCTGCTGTAGGTGGTGGTATAACTGGATTTATGGGAGTTAAAATTTATGCTATAACTGGTTTAGGTATTTTTTCAGTACCTAGTTATATAGGATCAAATGGAATGGATAAAGGATTTTATGGATCAATAATTGCTATGGTAGTAAGCTTTGTTGTAGGTTTCTTATTAATGTTCTTAATGGGATTTAAAGATGATGAAGTTGAAACTGTTGAAAGAAAAAATGACAACGATGAATTAGTAAAACAAGAAGTATTAATAAGTCCATTAATAGGTGAAGTTAAAGCATTATCAGAAGTTAAAGATGAGGCATTTGCGAAAGGAGCATTAGGGAAAGGTGTTGCAATTGAGCCAACAGAAGGGAGCGTAGTAGCTCCAGTAGATGGTGTTATAACAACATTATTTCCAACAGGTCATGCTATAGGGATCACAAGTTCCAATGGAGCTGAAATATTAATTCATGTCGGCATGGATACAGTTCAATTAGAAGGAAAGTATTTCTATCCTAAAGTAACTCAAGGAGATACTGTAAAAGCAGGTCAATTATTATTGGAATTCGATATAAATGCTATAAAAGATGCAGGTTATTCATTAACTACTCCAATAGTAATTACTAATGCTGATAAATACTTAGATATTATTGAAACAGATAAAAAATCTATTTTTTACAAAGAAAATTTATTAACAGTAATGATTTATAAATAATTAATATGAACATCACCCCATAATGATTATTATGGGGTGATGCTACTGATTCTAATCAAATTGAAGAGGCATACTTACAATTAAGAAAGGGATTATCATTAAAACTAATAAAAAATTAAATAGAAAGTTGGAGGTCAATATAATGAAATTAATTGTTCGTGCAGATGATTTAGGATTTACTGATGCTGTCAATCATGGAATTCACAAAGCTATTATAGATGGTATTGTGACAAGTACAGGATTAATGCCTAATATGCCTGATGCTGAAAATGGATTTAATTTAGTTAAAAAGTATGACCAAATAAGTATTGGACAACATACAAATATTTGTGTAGGTAAACCTTGTAGTGATCCTAATAAGATTCCATCTATGGTAGATCAATATGGAAATTTTCATTCATCAAAAGAATTTAGGATTGCTTATAAAGAAGAAAGAGAAATTATAGAATTTGAAGATGTAGTTACTGAAGTTCAAGCTCAGTTAGATAAATTTAGAGAAATAACTGGAAAAGATCCTGAGTATTTTGAAGGACATGCAATACAATCTAAAAACTTTGAAAAAGCCTTAAAATATGTTGCAGATAAAAATAATCTGTTATATGTGCCATTTGGTGTTGATATAATTCCTAAAATCAATTGTAAAATGGGTAAATTTCCTAAGATGTCCAGTGACAATTTATATAATCCATTAAATTATTTTTTGGATGATGAAGGAGAAGTTTTAGATAGTGATTTAGCTTTAATTGTAACTCATCCAGGATATGTGGATGAAGATTTATTAGAGATCTCATCATTTACTATGATTCGTCCTCTTGAAGTAAAAGCATTAACTTCTATAGAAATTAAAAACTGGATAAAAGCTAATAATATTCAATTGGTAAACTTCCATAGTTTTAAATATTTATAATATATATTGATACTGAGAGAGCTAAAGTTAGCATGATTATGACTTTAGCTCTCTTAAACAACTGTATAGTGCATTTCAGTTAGTATTTTTAAATTTCATATCAAACTAATCAAATTTATTGATATATTTTTACTTACAATATTCCACAATTTACAATTAGGGTTCAAATAAAGCTATGACAGTGTCTAAATTTGGCATTGTGCTTAGACAGTCGGGATTTTGAATGAGATCCATGATATGCCCTAATAAATAATGCCAGTAAATATTTCCAAACTCATCTGGATTGCCTTCTTTAAAATCTCCAGACTGTATGCCCTTTTCAAATATTGGACCAAAGAAAACTTTTCCAAAGTTGTTGGAAATAGGATTTTTATAGCTAGTATCATTAAGTTCGCCTTTTACGAACACAATAGCATATACCTGTAGTGGATGGTTATAACAAGTTTCAGTCGGGGGAGAAAGAAAGCGCAATCCAAATTCTTTAATTGCAGTTTTAGCACTTGGGATTGTCTTGATTTCTTCCAAGCATTCGTTTAGGAAATCAAGATAGGAAAAAAGAATTTCTGCCTTGCTTTCAAAATAACGATATACTAACCCTTTGCTGATACCAGCAGCTTCAGCAATATCTGATATTTTTGTATTTGTATAACCATTTTTATAAAATAATGATAGAGAAACAGACAGTATTTGTTCTCTTCTCTTACTCTCAATTTCTTTTCTTTTTGCTTCTGATATTGACATCTTTTATCCTCCTAGTATTATATATTACTATTCTACAGCATTTATGATTAAAGTAAAAGTGGCTTGCACAATTTGATATATAATAGGAGTAGTAGCATTATCGTAAAGAAATCAATAACTAGCGAGTCAACAATGACTTAATAGTCATTGACTCGTTGGTCAATCAATGCTATAATTTGATTGTGATATTTTTAACACTAATTAATTACTATACAATATTATAAATTATTTATGGAGGTAAAAAATATGTTAGAACACCTGTTTAGCCCTTTTACAATTAGAGGTAAGGTCATCAAGAACCGTATTGTTGTTCCTGCTATGGTAACAAATTATTGCACATCCGAAGGTAAGGCAACTGACCGTTTTATTGCTTATCATGAGGCAAAGGCAAAGGGAGGTTTTGGACTGATTATAACTGAAGACTATGCTATTGATCCTTTAGGACGTGGATTTCAACATGTAGCTGGGCTTTGGAATGATGACCAGATTGAAAGTCATAGTGAATTACCAAAAAGAGTACATAAGTATGGAGCTACAATTTTAGCACAAATATATCATGCTGGTAGACAAACTGAGAGTGAAGCGATAAAGGGTGAACCCGTTTCATCTAGTCCTATTCCATCTCCTTTTGGCACTGAAGTTCCTAAGGAGTTAACAACAGAACAAGTAAAAGAAATGGTTAGCAAATATGGAGATACTGCACTACGTGCTAAGAAATGTGGTTTTGATGGTGTAGAAATCCATGGAGGCCATGGCTATCTTATTACACAATTTCTTTCTCCATTCTCAAATAAACGTGTAGATGAATATGGTGGCAGTTTCTTAAATCGTGCGCGTTTTGCACTTGAGATAATTCGTGATATCAGAACAAAATGTGGTGAGGATTTTATTGTTGGTATGCGTATTTCAGCAGATGAAATGGTTGAAGGCGGACTTACAATAGAAGATAATAAAGCACTTGTTCCTTATTTTGAGGAAGCTGGTGTGGATTTAATAAATGTGTCTGTAGGTAACTATTTGTCGATAGATTTAAATGTAGCACCATCTTATGTTAGTCATGGCTGGTTTGCTGATATGGCAAAAGAAATAAAAGAAATTTGTAATATTCCTGTTATTGCGGTATCTAGAATAAATAACCCAATTTTAGCAAATAGCATTATAAAATCAGGTAAAGCTGATTTTACAGCTATGGGCCGTGCGTCTTTAGCTGACCAAGACATGCCAAACAAAGCTAAAGAAGGTAAATTTGAAGAAATACGTCGTTGTATTGGATGTAATCACGGATGTTTAGGAAGCTTGTTTAAAGACCAAGATGTTAAATGTGTTTTAAATCCTACATTAGGTAACGAACTAAGTAGTGAAATAGAACCAGCTAAGGTTGTGAAAAAAGTAGCGGTTATTGGAGCAGGACCTGCAGGTTTAGAAGCGGCTATGAGTGCTAAAAAAGCTGGTCATTATGTAACTGTATATGAAAAAGACAGCCATGCAGGTGGACAATTCTATTTAGCTGCGATACCACCATGCAAAGGTGAAATTACTGATTTTATTGTATGGCAGACTAATCAATGTAAGAAGTTAAATATTCCAATTAAATATAATACTGAAGCTACAGTAGAATTAATGAAAAAGGAAAAAGTAGATGCAATTATTTTAGCTACTGGTGCAGCACCTTTTAAACCACCTATCAAAGGAATTGAAAATAATAATGTTGTACTTGCTAATGATGTTCTTGCTGGTAAAGTATTCCCTGGAGCTAATTGTGTAGTAATTGGTGGAGGTCAAGTTGGAGCTGAAACAGCAAATTACTTAGGACAACAACTTAGAAATATTACTGTTCTTGAAATGGGTGATAAAATTGCTCCAGAAGAAGCAATAGGTCCAAGATGGCAATTACTAAAAGGTTTAGAGAATCGTAAAGTAAGCTTATGTACAAGTGTTAAGGTAACAGAGATTACTGAAAATTCTGTTAAGGCTGAAGGAAAAACACAAATGGAATTCCCAGCGGACACTGTTGTTATTGCTACTGGATCTAGACCAGTAAATGCATTAAAAGACAAGTTTAGTAATGCAGGTTTTGAGGTTAAAGTCATTGGTGATGCAAATAAAGTAGGTTTAGTTATGGATGCAACAACTGAAGGATTCAATGTAGGAAGAGCTATTTAATAATGAAATTTTTATATTTATTATAATATATGTTGAAAATTTCATATGTCCTTTTTACGATTTAATCAATTCTATATACCCAGGAATTATTAGCTCAGCTATGTGGGAAAAGATTCTTGATAGCTATGAAAATGCTGGACAATATAGAGAAGCATCTTGGAAAGAAAGTCTAAAAACTTTCATACCACTTTCACGGGTGACCAAAAGCTAGAAGACATTGTATATAAAGTAATGTTCTTATGTTCACAATATGCTGATCATATTACTGGACAAGCTATAAATGTTGATGGTGGAGCAGCAATGAACTAATAAGTTCTAAACTAATAATTTTATATATTTTTTATAGATACTCAATAAGTCAAGTTTATGAATTGGGTATCTATATAATAATATAACAAATATTTATTTTAGTAAATTTACGATAACGAATGGGGTGGTAAAATGATACGAGAATGTTTAATTGGTAAAATAAATGAACTAAGCTCTAGTTATAGTAAGTTTATTGTAAAAAAACTCAATAATGAAGGGCTGCCAATACTGCAGAATCATATCCCGCTGTTTTACATACTTCCTGAGGATGGAAGTGCATTGCTTTTTAATGAAATATCAAATATATGGGAAATATCTAAGTCGTCATTATCTGATATTATACATAAATATGAAAGTTTAGGTTTAATAAAAAAATGCACTTGTTTTGAAGATAAAAGAAGTATACATATAAGTTTAACTCCAAAAGGTCTGAACATAAGACAAAAACTTGAGAAAATGGAGAATGAATTTTTAGATTTTCTTTTAAGTGATTTTAATAGAACTGAAAGAGAAAACTTTGAGGATAGTATTAATAAATCATTAAAGAATATTAAAGAAATACTATAAAAAGTATTTTTTAGAAACTTATTTCGTTCACGTACGAAATAAGTTAGAGCCTAAATTGATAATTTTAATTGGATATTTATAAAAAATATAATAACACAAAGTGTAGAAAGTTGAGGTAATATATATGAAAGAATTAGTTATTAAATCATTAGATAGGATAAAGCCAATCCTTCAAAGAGATGGTGGAGATGTGGAATTTGTAGATATTAATGAAAATGGAGTAGTAAGCGTAAGACTTCAAGGAGCCTGCGGTAATTGTCCAGGAGCTACTATGACTCTAAAAATGCTTATTGAACAAACATTAAAACAAGAAGTACCTGGAGTTAAGGAAGTTATAGGAGTATAAAACTCAACCTAAAATTAACTTAGATAAAGTAGTTTAATAGAGCTTTATATCGTATGTTTTTTGCATATAAAGTCTCTATTTTAGATAACCAAAATCAGTAATTGAGCAGATGTATGAAAGATAAAATTGTACTTCAAGAAAAATTATTTTAATTTATTACCTATTATAAAAATAACAAGTTATAATTGGCATTAAATTCTAAGTAGGCTATTAATAGAAAGGATATGATATAAAATGAATTATGAAGGAATTGTATATAGACCACCAATTGAAGCAAATACATTTTTATTACAAGTAGCAATAGGATGTGCACATAATAAATGTACTTATTGCAATATGTTTAAGGACAAATGTTTTAGAGTCTTACCTTTAGATAAAATTGAAGAAAGTTTAAAACTTGCAAAACAATACTATAGTAGGATTGAAAGAGTATTTTTAGTTGATGGAGATGCTTTTGTATTGAAAGCTGAAATTTTAAAATCAATAGCGGTTTTAATAAGAAAGTATTTTCCAGAATGTAAAACAATAACAATGTATGGTTCAATACAAAATATAAAAAGTAAGACAATTGAGGAATTAAAAGAATTAAGAGAAATAGGAATAAATGATTTGTATATAGGTATTGAGTCTGGTTCTGATGAGGTATTATTAAAAGTTAATAAAGGGCATACAGTGAAAGAAGCTATAGAACAATTAGATAAATTAAATGTGGCTAACATAAATCATGCATCTTTAATAATGTTTGGAATAGCAGGTAAAGGCAAGGGAATAGAAAATGCAAAAGCAACAGCTAAATTATTAAATAGGGTAAAACCTAAAATAATTATAAATGCAACTCTTGCTGTATTTGAAGAAACAAAGTTATATGAAGAAGTACAAAATGGAATTTTTGTAGAAGCTAACGAGCTTGAAAATTTAATAGAAGAAAAAACATTCCTTGAAAATTTAGAACTTGATGAAGTTTTCTTTTGGGGAAATCATGTTTCTAATTCAACTGGAATAGCTGGAATTGTAGGAAAAGAAAAAGAAAGTATGTTAAAAACATTAAAATATAATATTGAGAATTTTGATGAAGCTACTTTTGATAGACCTTTTAGGGGAACTCATCTATAGATATAATTGTAAAGATAGATTAAAAACTGATTAATATTTTATAATATAGGAATCAGTTTTTTATTTGGAGATACTTAATAATAAATTTGACAATGTTAACAAAAAATAAAATATTATGCAGAAGGAAATATATAAATATGGATAAAGAGTTAGATGCACATGAAAAATCGTTCTTGTACACAATAGAATTAATTAATGGTAAATGGAAAATGAATATACTATTTTTGCTTTCAAAAAGAGAACGAATTCGATATGGAGAATTAAAGAGATCACTTGGAAATGTTACTCACAAAATGTTAAGTAATAGATTAAAGGAATTAGAGCAAGATAAATTGATTATTAGAACAGATTATAAGCAAATTCCCCCTAAAGTTGAATATAGTCTTTCTGAAATAGGAATGTCTTTTATTCCAATACTTAATGCTGTTTATACTTGGGGATGTGATTACTTTACTACACTGAAAGAATAAATTTTGGAATATTAAATCTGATAATTTATACAAACTAATTTTGTAGTTCTATTTATATTTACATTAAAGAGCTACTTATAGCAATTTTAATTGTTATAAGTAGCTCTTTTTACACTGGTTTTATATAACTATCTTGTTAATATTTATAGCTGGATCTTCTTTTAAATTTTCAGTCAACTTTGGAAGAAGTTCTGTAAAATGCTTTGATTTATTGTGATTATCAATAGCTTCTTGATTTTCCCACTCTTCAACAAAGAATAGCATTTCACTGTTATCAACATTTTGTAATAATTGATATGAAATACACCCTTCTTCTTTTCTAGTTTCTGCTGCTAAAATTTCTGCATGTTTTTTAAATTCTTCTACTTTATCTTCATTTACAATAAATTTTGCTACTATTTTTAACATTCCAACACTCCTATCTTTTTTAACAAGTCTATAACAATGAGTTTGCTTATTATGAACTTAATTGTTTTATTATTCTATTAGTATAAATTATATTTTATGTTTATAGCAATAAGGCACTTTTATGTAACTAGGTTACTAATTTGTTACATTTTATACATCATTAGTTTTTAATAGCTTTTTGGGTATTCCAGTTATATTAATAAGTTATTTATAAAGTGTTATTATAGCTGTATATGTTTAAAAAATAGAAAAAAGGCTTAACAAATATAATATCAGATTTATTAAAAAATTCTTAGTTTCATTTTTCATATTTGTATTAGGGGTTACAAAAAAGTAACGAGGGTACTTTAAAGTACCTTATTTACTAAGAGAATATATATACTTAATATAAATATAAGGGAAAGATGAATCATGGGAAAATAAATATTAATATCTAATAAATTTAAGATGAGGTGCTAAATATGTTAAAAGAAAATGGTGAACAATTACTTAAAAATTTTTCTGATACTGCATATCCAAAAGCTGTTACAAAAGTTGTTGATGATATTTATCATGTTATGGGATACGCACATAGCAATTCAATTATTATAGAAGCTAAGAATTCCGTTATTTTAATTGATACTCTTGATACAGATGTTAGAGCTAAAAAGCTAAAGAAGTTAATTGCTGAGATCACTGACAAGCCAGTGAAAACTATTATTTTCTCTCATGGTCATCCTGATCATCGAGGAGGTTCTGATGTTTTCAGCGATACTAATCCTGAAATTATAGCATTTGCACCAAAAAGGCCAGTGATTGGTCGTACACCTAAATTAAATGATATACTTAATAAACGTACTTCTTATCAATTTGGATATAATTTGACAGATGAAGAGGTAATTTCTCAAGGTATCGGGATTCGTGAGGGATTCACTGTTGGAGAAGGAAAATATGCATTTGTCCCAGCTACAACAATTTATAATGAAGAAAAAGTAGTTCGTAATATAGACGGTATTGACATAGAAATGATATCAGCAGTTGGCGAAACAGATGACCAGATGTTTATTTGGTTACCGGATAGTAGAGTCATTTGCTGTGGTGATAATTATTACGGGTGTTGGCCAAATTTATATGCATTACGTGGTAGTCAATATAGAGATGTAAATGATTGGGTTGAAACTCTTGATTTAATATTGTCATATCCAACAGAATATGTTTTACCAGGTCATACTAAGCCGTTAATTGGTCGAAATACTGTGCAAGAAGTGTTGACAAACTTTAGAAATGCAATTGATTATGTACTGGAAGAGACACTAAAGGGTATGAATAAAGGATTAACAGCAGATGAACTTTCAAATACCATAAAGTTACCTGAAAATTTAGCAAGTCTGCCATACCTAGGAGAGTTCTATGGTACTGTGGCATGGTCTGTTCGTAGTATTTTTAATGGTTATATTGGATGGTTTGATGGAAATCCAACAAATTTAAATAAATTACCAACTAAAGAATATGCATTAAAAATGATAGAACTAATTGGTGGTGAGGAAAAGGTAATAACAGAAATAAAGAAATCTTTAGAAAATCAAGAATCACAGTGGGCAATTGAACTTTGTGACTTGTTAATAGGTGCAGATAGAAAAATTAGAACTGGGAAGCAATTAAAAGCTGAAGGATTAATGGCATTATCAAAACTTGAAACTAGTGCAAATGGGAGACATTATTATATTGCTTATGCTAAAGAATTATTAGTAAATTAATATGCTAGTAAATCTTCTAAAAAAGAGTACCTAAGTATTATTACATTTACAGAAAAATATAAGTGTAGAAAGGAAGAATAAAATGTCAAAAGTGTTATTTTTAAATATGTTTGGACATGCACACATTAACCCTACTATAGGGCTAGTTAAAGAATTAATAAATCGAGGAGAGAAGGTTACTTATTTTGCTAGTGAAGAGTTTCAAGAGAAAATAGAAAAGACAGGGGCTACATTTAGAGGTCATAGAAACTTATCAACTGTAATTACGGGAAACTTCAATCTAGAAAATAACGAGATGCCATTTGAAGTAATTGGTTTGTTAAAAGAAATAAAAGAAATACTTGAAGAAATAACTGATACTGTACTTAATTCGGAAGAAAAATTTGATTATATTATTTATGATTCGCTATTTATTTTAGGAAATGAATTAGGAAGAGTATTAAAAATACCTGCAATACGTTCTGGGCCAGGTTTTGCATCAAATGAAAGAATAAATTTATTTTTATCGATATTTAATAAGATTAGCCCTAAGTTTCAGGAACTTTTAAATAGTTCAGAGTGCATAGATTTTATTAAAGATTTACAAAAAAAGTATGGCATAAATTTTCCTACCAGCATATCTACTGTATTTACTGAAACAGATATGACTATTGTATATACTTCTAAGTATTTTCAAATTTGTGGTGAAAGTTTTGATAATCGATATAAATTTATTGGTCCGTCAATATCAGATAGAAATGAAAAAATGAATTTTTCTTTAGAAAAAAATGATAAGAAGAAGGTTATTTATATATCTTTAGGCACTGTATTTGATGGTTCTGTCAAATTTTATGAAAGTTGTTTTAAGGCTTTTGCTGATATGGATGCAAATATCATTTTGTCTGTAGGTAAAAAAATAGATATTACTATATTTAGAGATATTCCATCAAATTTTATTGTTCGTAATTATGTACCTCAACTTGAAGTTTTAAAACAAACAGATGTATTTATTACACATGGTGGCATGAATAGTACAAATGAAGGTCTATATTATTATATTCCATTGATTCTTATTCCTCAATCAGTTGACCAGCCATTCGTAGCCAATAGAGTTGCTGAATTAGGTGCTGGTATTGTTATTGAAAAAGCTAAAGTTACTCCAGAGATATTAAGGCAGTCAGTAGTTAGGATTTTTTCAGATAATACTTTCAGAATAAATAGTAAAAAGATTGGGAAATCACTTAGGGAAGCAGGAGGGCATAAAAAAGGTGTTGATGAGATACTTAATTTAATTACTAATATTAGAAAAAATTAAAGGAAGTCTATAAAATTTCAACAACTAAAAGATTACTTAGTTTTATAGTTTTAATCCTCAAAATGCTAAAGAATCATTAGAGCAGTAACTTATTAAATTGAATATAAATTTTACATATTATTATAAAAAAAGAACTAGGTATATGAATTACATTCTGCATACTTTGCAATTGGTAGTTCATATACCTAGTTGAATATTTATAATAACTTATTTATTATAAGATAAAGAATGAAGCTGCAACTATTAAATATACAGCAAGAAGCTGAACTCCTTCAAGCCAATTAGATTCACCATCATTAGAAACCCTATTAGCAATTAAGACAGCCACTATTAAAGCAATAAGTTCAAATTCATTAAATACTATACTCATAGGAGTAAATAATAAACTTAAAAATATTAATACTGGAGCAACAAATAATATAATTTGTAAACTTGATCCAATGGCGATTTCTATAGCAACATCCATCTTGTTTTTCATAGCCATTACAACAGCAGTACTATGTTCAGCTGCATTACCTATTATAGGAATTAATATTATACCTACAAAGAATTCACTAAGTCCTAAACTTTCAGTTAGAGATTCAATGCCACCAACTAAAAATTCACTTTCAATAGCTATAAGTACTGTAGCCACAACTAATACTCCTATTGATTTCTTTAAAGACCACTTAGCAGTACCTGGTTCCTCTTCATCTTCATGAGTGCCATTGTAAATATCTTTATGTGTGTAGAATGAAAAGACTAAGCTTAATATATATATAGCAAACATAATTATGGCAACAATTATACTCAATCCTTCATATCTTGTGTTTAAAAGTTCTTTATCAACTGTATGTGTAAATAATGCAGGTATACATAAACCAACTACCGCAAAAAGTAGCATGCTAGAAGAAACTTCAACAACTTTTTTATTAAAACTTTGAGTTTTATGTTTCAATCCTCCAGCTAACATACTTGCACCAAGTACTAATAGAATATTTCCAATAACTGAACCAGCTATTGATGATTTAACCACTTCAAAAAGACCTTCTTTTAAAGCAAAAAATGATATTATAAGTTCTGTAGCATTCCCAAAGGTTCCGTTTAGAAAACCTCCTATTTTAGGACCAGAATAAAACGAAATTTCTTCAGTTGCTTCTCCCATAAGTCCAGCAAGGGGTACTATAGATAATGCTGCTAAAACAAACATTATAGATGGTGATACGTGCAAAAATTCACAAACAAAGCTTATTGGTATAAATATAAGCATATACCTAAGTACTTTCATGAAATTACCTCCTCTTAAGATTATATTTTTGCTTATTTAATATAGTTAAAAAAGCATTCTAAATAAGATTATAAAATATTATGGTTTTCTTGGCTACTATTTCTTTTATAGCTAAATTGCTAAAAGTTTGATAACATAAAGATTTTCAGGTATTATATTATGTAAGAAGGAATTTTATAAAGGAAGTATAAGAAGATGATGAGATTACTTAACATACAGAAAAAATTCATTAAAAGTAAACCAGTAGAAATAAGTATTTTAAAAGGAAAATCAAATACAGGAAAAACTGAGGCTATACTTCATAGAATACTGAATCTAATTAATAATTTTGCATATGAAGAGGATGATAAGATTTTAGTTGTTCAAAAGGAAGAAAAGTTAAAAGATAAATATTTAAATAGATATAATTTTTTTAAGAATGAAAATGAATATTCATATATATCTCTTTTATCAACAGATAAGGAACCTGATTTTCTTTCATTTAATAATATAGTAGATATATATTCAAAGGGAAGTAGCCTTGCTACATTAAAACAAAAGGAAGAAATAATTAAATCAATATTATCAGTGGAGAATTTTAAGCATTGTAAAAAACTTAAAGCAGAAAATATGTATACTATTATAAATGAAATTAAGTTTATAAAAAATCATAGAGTTTCTTCTTATGAAGAATTTATGACACTTATGGGAGGTCCGTTAAGGCTTAGAAAAAATTCTTTAGCTAGAAAAGAGATGTTTAGATTCTATGAATTATATAATAAATCTTTAGAAGAGAAAAATCTTCAAGATCATGAAGATAGAGTAATATATGCTATAAGAGAGATTGAAGAAAAAAGACATAATAAATATGTTCATATATTTGCAGATAATGCAGAAAGTTTTTCAAAATTAGAACTGGATTTATTATTAGCTCTTAATAAGAAAAAAACATATGGAACTATAACATTAGCTGTTGATATAGATAAAGGAGAAAATGTATATTCATCCTTAGTAAAAAAAGGCAGAGTATATGCTAAGACAGTTTTTGGAGCTAAAAAGAAAATATTTAACTTCAAAACAGATGTACAAGCTAAGAATTTTGAAAATTTGACAATACTTAAAGAAGAGAAGATAGAAGATAAATTTTTATTTGTAGATTTTAAACACAGACGAAACTTTGAATTCACATTAGAGGATAATGGTCACGAAGTTAGCTTTGTTGGAGAAACAAAAGAGAAAATTAATAAGAATGAATTAGAAGATGTACCAGTGTTTAATAATATTGCTGCTGGTGAGCCTATACTTATAAACCCTACACAAGAAGATATATTTGCTCTTCCAAAATATTGGGTTAAGGGTCTAAACCAAAAATTTATTTTAAAAATTAAAGGTGATTCCATGATAGATGCAAATATAGATGATGAAGATTTAGTTGTAATAGAACAAAATCCATCACCTGTTAATGGGGATATAGTTGCAGTAAACATTGATGGTAGTGCTACTTTAAAGAGAATAAAGATGGATACAGATGAGGTTCTTTTAATGCCTGAAAACAAAAAATATGAACCAATAAAGGTTACAAAAGAACAAGAATTCTACGTTTTAGGAAAGGCAATAGGTGTTATTAAAAAGATTTAAAGAGGGGTATAAATGAAGAATAAAGTATCAATATTATTTATTATAGTAGGTATTTTTGCCGTAGTTTTAAATGTTTTAAAAACTAATACATATATACAATCTATAATAAATATATGTATCATTATCTTTATTTGTATTATTCAGTTATTGTATTCAGTATTTAAAGTTAATGAGAAAATTATAAACTATTCTATTGTTGTTATAATATTGATCTCTCTACTATATAAGATAATAGGAGTGGAATTTTTTATTCCATTAATAATATTTGAGATTTTTCATAACAAATTTCATATAAGTGTTATTTGTTTAGTTGCCGTTGCTTTAAAAAGTATTTTTATAGGAGATGATTTGTTTAATTATACAGTTTATATAGTTATAATTAATCTTTATCTTTATGAATTAAGCCAAAAGACTGAAGATGAAAAAGAATTAAAGGAATTTAGTAGAGGTCAAAGGTATGAAAGTCATTTAATGGAGCAAAAGTTATTAAACCTAGAAAAATATATTGAACAGAACAATATAATGGCAAGCTTAAAAGAAAGAAATTACATGACACAAAAAGTACATGATCATTTAGGACATAGAATAACCAGTTCTCTTATGCAACTTGAAGTAACAAAAGAAACACTTGGAAAAGATAATGAACTTAGTAGAAAGTATTTAATTAGTTCTATGGAAAACCTAAGAGAAGGTATGGATGAAATACGTAAGGTTTTAAAAAACATTAAGCCAAAGGAAAAAGTCATGGGTATAGAGGATATAAAAGAAAAACTCTTGAAGTTTCAGTATAGTTCAGGGATAAAAACTTCATTAAGTGTTACTGGCGATGTAGATAGAATCAGATATAGTGCTTGGACTGTCATTGAACAAAATATTAAAGAAGCTTTAACTAATGCAGCCAAATATTCTAGTGCTTCAAATGTGCAAGTATCTATTCTAGTATTTAATAAATTTGCTAGGATAGAGGTTAAAGATGATGGAAAAGGTTGCACTTCAATAAAAAAAAGTCTAGGATTAATGGGCATGGAACAAAGAATTGAAAGTATTGGTGGAAGAATTCAATTTGATATTAATAATGGTTTTATTATAAATATGATTATAAACCTGGGGGAATAATATGAGTATAAAGGTTGTAATATGCGATGATGATAGTTTAATTAGGGAAAGTTTAAAAATCCTTATACCATTAAAAGGTGATATAGAGATAGTAGGGGAAGCATCTAACGGACAAGAAGCTATTGATATATGTGAAGCTAAAGAAGTAGATGTAGCTTTAATTGATATAAGGATGCCTATATTAAATGGTGTAGAAGCTGTAAAGGAAATAGTGAGGAGAACAAATACTAAATGCTTGGTTCTTACAACTTTTGATGAAGAGGATTATATTAATGAAGCTATTAGTTATGGTGCGAAAGGATATATATTAAAAAATAATTCTCCAGAACAAATAGCTAATTCTATAATTTCTGTATATAACAATACCATAGTGATGAATGAAAATATACTAGGTAAGATACAGGGTAAAATTTCAGAACCCAAAATATCAAAATATGATTTTACAGATAGGGAAGTAGATATTATTAAAGCTATAAGTGAAGGATTAAGTAATAAAGAAATAAGCAATAAGTTATATATATCTGAAGGAACTATAAGAAATTATATTACTGGGATATTAGATAAAACAGGGCTGAATCATAGAACTGCTATAGCGGTTAACTATTTAAAAGGAAATTTATAATATGACAAATGTAATATAAAAAAGATGATATTCCTAACTATTAGGATATCATCTTTTTTTATATACTAATATTATAGAAGATACAAGGAGGAATTAAAAAATGAAGATGATAGAAATAAAAAAGATTTATAAAGACTATGGAAATCATGTAGCTGTTGATGGGATAGATTTAAGCATAAATAAAGGACAAATTTATGGGATACTAGGACCTAATGGAGCTGGTAAAAGTACACTTATAAAAATGATTTGCGGGCTTATCAATAAGACTTCTGGTGAAGTTATATATGAAGAAAGTACAAACAAGATAAGAAAATGGAAAGAAAATATAGGTATAGTCCCTCAAGACTTTGCTCTTTATTGGGATTTAACAGCTGAGGAAAATATAAGTTTTTTCTGCTCACTTTATGGTTTTAAGGGAAAGGAATTAAAAGAAAGAACTAAAAAAACATTAGAGTTTGTAGGTCTTTTAGATGTAAGAAATAAGAAAACCTCAGAGTTTTCTGGTGGTATGAAAAGAAGACTTAATATAGGTTGTGCTATAGCACATTCTCCAAAACTTATAATTATGGATGAACCTACAGTTGGAATAGACCCTCAATCAAGAAATCATATATTAGAATCAGTTCTTAAACTTCGTGATGAAGGTGCAACAGTAATTTACACATCACATTATATGCAAGAAGTGGATGATATTTGTGATAGGATTTCAATTATAGATAAAGGTCATGTTATTGCAGAAGGAACAAGTGATGAACTAAAAAATTTAGTAAGAGATAAACATATCTTTAATTTAAGTGTTACTAAAAAAGTTAATGGATTAGAAGATAAGTTAAAAGAAATAACAGGAGTAGAAAAGGTTACTTTTCTAAATAATGAATATAAAATTTCTACATTAAAGAGTAATAATCTTATTTCTAATATTGTAACAACAGTAGCTCAAAGTGGTGGAGATATAAAAAATATAGAAAGTGAAGAAACAAGTCTTGAATCTGTATTTTTAGCTCTAACAGGAAAAAAATTAAGGGAGTAGGTGAATATTAATGTTTTGGTATATGTTAAAAAAAGAAGCCATACAGTTTTTACGATCTAAAGGAAATTTATTAATGCTTTTTATATTTCCAATAATATTAATAACTACTTTAAGTGTTGGGTTAAAAGATATGATGACAAATAGTTCAATATTTAAAGAAGGGGATGAAACATCCAAGGTATATTATACAATAGAAGATTCTTCTCCTTACAAAGAAGGATTTTTACAATTTAAAGAAGGTGTAGAAAAAAATATTAATGTTAAATTTGAAGAGGTCTCTTCTCTAGAGAATGTTAAAGAAGATATTGATAATTATAATGCGTTTTTCCATATAAAAGTTAGCAAAGATGGATTTAATCTATATTCATCAAACAAAGGTGAAAAGAGTAAAGTGAAGATACTAAGAAGTGTTTTTGAATCATCTTTAAGTGAATATGCTGCTTATGAAACAATAGAAAAATTTAATCCAAATGCATTTCAAAATTTAGTGAGGAATAAATATGATGAATATGTAGTAAAAGAAAATCTAAATGGTGCTAGGGAAATTAATTCATCAGAATACTATACATTTGCAGAATTAGCATTAATAATATTATATGTATCAACTATTGTTGGAGAATCTGTTTATAATGAAAATAAACTTACTACAATAAATAGAATTAGACTATCAAAGGCTTATGATAATTTATTAATAATGTCTAAGGTCACTATGGGAGTAATAATTTCTATACTACAAACTACATTGATATATGTATATTCAACTTATGTTTTAGGAGTAGATTGGAGTGGAAACTTATTTAAATTCTTTTCTCTTTATTTAGTATTTGGACTTTTTGCTTCAATAATTGGAGCACTAGTTGGGCTTGTTTCAAAAAATGATTCAACAACATCTGGAATTTTACAAGGCTTTATAATATTTGTGTGTTTTCTTGGTGGGTGTTATGTACCTTTAACTAGTATAATAGCATCACCTCTTATGCAAAAGTTAGTTTATTTAAGTCCTATATATTGGATTAATACTGCAATTAGTAGTTTGCTATGTAATATGCAATCAAATGCATATACTATTGCATTGCTTCTTCCTCTTGTAATATCTGTTATATGCTTATTTATTTACTTTATTTTCATAAATATTAAAGGAGGTCTTGCAAATGATTAAAATAATGAAAAATACTGCTAAAATTCTTTTGAGGAGGAAAAGCTTTGTATTAACTACTTTTATATTACCAATAATATTGATATTTGCAATTACTTCTTTATACAATAGTGCTGAGAATCTAAACATTGGAGTTATTAATAATGATAAAGGTGAACTTGGCCATGTTATTGAAGATAAGTTATCAAATATGGATTTGAGTAATATTACAGATTTAAGTCAAGGAGATTATACACAAAGTTTGATTTTTCATAAGTATGAAATGATTATTACAATAGATGAAGATTTTACAGAGAAATTATTAAATGGAGATTTATCAGAAATTAAGTATCAAAGTTTAACAGAAAATGATACATCTCAAGTGATAAAAAACATGTTAGAAAGTGAAACCTCATCACTAGCTAATATCTGCAATAATATAAATGTAAACAATGACGGTATTACTAATGTAATTAAAGCTTTTAATGAAGATAAACCAGATTACAAAATTGAGAATGACGAAGATGCAAAAGTTAAAATAAGTCAAGATTCTATGGGGATAATATTCTATATAATATTTGTTTCAGCAAGTATTGGATGTGGATTTTTATTGGAAGATGAAAGGCAAGGAACAAAAGAAAGAGCTCTTATGGGTAATATTGGAGAAAAGCAATATTTTGCAGGACTTGGAATACTATTCTTCCTATTTGCAGCTGTACCATCATTTGAGTATTATATTATATCTAACCTTCTTGACTTAGATTTTGGATTTGAGCATAAAATATTATTACTGCCAATTATTTTATTAATGTCTTTATTAGCAGTATCATTAAGTATTATGCTTTCTTCTATAATAAAAAATAAGCCTGTGTTTACAATGACTCTTAGTGCATTATCAATACCTATGTTTATGCTTAGTGGTTCCTTTTGGCCATATGACTTAATGAGTATTACTTTACAAAAGATAGGAAGTATTTTACCTCCAAGATGGATTTTCTTAGCTATAGAGAATTTACAAAAAGGAAATGGTATATCAAGTATTTTGCCAATGGTAGGGGGAGTATTACTGTTATCAATTTTACTATTTATATTAAGTATCTTCTTTACAAAAAATAAGGTTGTGTTAGTTAAAGATAACAATTAATATTAGATTAAGAAACTTTATTTAACCTAAGGAGGACAGATGGAAATTGTAGAGGCTTTAAAAGGAAATGAACTTTTTAAAAATATTGATAATAAAAAACTTAAAGAAATAATTTCTAATATACCCTACCATGAAAGAGAATATCATAGAGGTGAAGTTATTGCTCATGAAGATCAAGAGTGCAGATCATTGGGGCTTATATTAGAAGGACATATTGAAATAATCAGGTTATATTCAAGTGGTAAAAGTATAACAATACAAAAACTCGGAGTAGGCGATGTGTTTGGAGAAGCACTGGTGTTTTCATCTCACAGTAATTACCCAGCTACGATAGAAGCAGTTGAAAAGACTAATATAATCTTTATCAATAAAGAAGAAGTTTTAAAGTTATGTCTAGAAGAAGAAATTATTTTAGAAAATTTTATGACTCTTTTAAGTGATAAAGTATTTATGCTAAATGGTAAAATAAAAAGTATTTCATTTAAAAGTCTAAAACAAAGAGTTGTAAATTATTTAATTAAACAAAGTAGACTACAAAAGTCATTAACAATTAAATTAAAAGATAGTAAAGAGTCAATTGCATCCTACTTAGCGATGCCAAGACCTTCTTTATCAAGAGAACTGATAAAGCTCAGAGATGAGAATCTTATAAATTTTGATAGAAATACTATAACCATATTTAATATAGAAGATTTAGAAGAGGAATTATTTGAATAAATAATTCCTCTCAGACCGTTGACAAAAGAGATATTTTCATTCCTGAAAATATCTCTTTTGTCTTTACTTTATAAAAACATATAAATTTGATTAAATCCAA